>JALYIG010000070.1 GCA_030775885.1 Acidobacteriota bacterium
CCTCCCGGCAAAGCTCCACCCGAACCGCGGTCTCCGCCGAAGCCCCGTGATACCCCTCGTTGAACAGCAGGTACAGCGCACGCTGCACATCCGGCAGCCGCCGCTTGAACTCCGCCGCCTCCGCCACAGCGACCAGTTTCTTCGACTTTGCCAGCACCTTCTTAGCCCGCGTAATCCGTTTCTCTGTCGCCGCCAGTCCGCTGACGAACGCCCCCGCAATCTCCCCCACGCTGAACCCGCAAAGAATATGCAGCACCAGCGCCACCCGCGCATCTTCTCTCAGCCGCGGATGGCAGCACGAGAACATCATCCGCAGCTGTTCATCCTGGATCGCATGCGGCTCGAACACCTCATGCACCGTCGGCACCAGCGTCCACTCGCTCTCGATCATCCGCGTCAGCTCCGGCGCGTACGTCCGCGCCGTCCGCTCCCGCCGAAGAATATCCACCGCCTTATGCTTCGCCGTGGACATCAGCCATGCCGAAGGATTCGCCGGAGCCCCACTAAACTTCCACACCTCAATCGCGCGGCAGAAGGCGTCCTGAACCACGTCTTCTGCCAGCGCCAGGTTGTGCATCCCGAAGAGCCGCGCCAGCGCCGCCACCATCCGCCCGGACTCGTGCCGGAACAGTTGTGGATCGAGCTCCGCGCCCGGCTCCCCGGTCTGCTGGTGCTCGTCCATTACATGTTCATCTGCAGGATCGGCCGTACTTCCACCGCCCCGTTCGCCGAGAAGATCGGGCAGCCCTTCGATACCTCGACCGCCTCATCGATATCCTTCGCCGTCACCAGCGTGTATCCGCCAATGACGTCCTTCGCCTCCGCGAATGGTCCGTCACTCACCACCTTCTTCGTGCCGCTCACGAGCTTGCCAGTCTTCTCCAGCGGCGATCCAACCGCCTTCAGATGTCCCGCCGCTCCCAGCTCCTTCATCCAAGCCATCCACTTCTGCATCACTTCCTGCCCTTCGGCAGGCGACTTCGGCGTTTCTCCACCACGGTAAAGATATAGAAATTCAGCCATCACAATTCTCCTTTTCCTCATTCGAGTTGGTGTTACGCATGTTAAACGTCTCGCACCCAACCCGCCGGACATTTTAATTTCACAAGTAGACTGAAAGAGTAAGCCTTCCGCCGTCCACTTCGCGGAAGAGAGAGCAGGGAATTCCCCATGGCGCAACGCCCCGACCGCAAACGACTCGGCAAAAAGCATCGCGACGCATCCACACGCCCCAAGAAAGGCCGCGCTCCTCGCGCCACGCCCACCACCGGAGCCGTCGACCCGCGCAAGCGCAAAGTCCTCTCCACCCAGCGAGCCGCCGCCGAGAAGAAGAAGCGCACCCCCACCCGCTCGCCGGAAAACGAGTCCCGCCGCACCATCGCTCCGAAGGGAAAGCCCGGTGCCCCATCCATCGCGGCCTCTCGCGATGGGTGGGAGGGAAACAACATCGTCGGCCGTCAAACCCCCAACTCCGCCAACATCGGCCGCCCCGAAGCCGACGCCACCCCCGCCGACCTCCTCGCTTGGGACCGCGCCGAACAACTCGCCACCAAGCACGATCTAGCCACCTCGAACCTCGAACCTCGAACCTCGAACCTCCCGCTCATCGCCATCTGCGGTCGCCCCAACGTCGGCAAATCCACGCTCTTCAATCGCCTCACCGGCTCTCGCCGCTCCATCGTCGGCGACGAGCCAGGCATCACACGCGACCGCATCTACGGCCTCATCGAGTGGCAGTCCGCAGACGCCCGCCTCGTCGACACCGGCGGCATAGTCCCCGACGACGAAGCCCTCATCCCCTCCGAAATCTTCCGCCAGGCGCAGACCGCCCTCGAAGAAGCCAACGCCATTATCATGGTCGTCGATGGCCGCACCGAACTAGCCTCGCCCGACCTTACCCTCGCCCGTCTCCTGCTCCGCGGCGGCAAGCCCATCTTCCTCGCAGTCAATAAAATCGATACCGAAGCCCTCGCCCCTGCCGCCGAAAACTTCCGCCGCCTCGGCTTCACCAACGTCATCCCCATCTCCGCCGAGCACAACATCGGCATCGGCGATCTGCTCGACGAAGTCTTCGCCGCACTCCCCGCTCCCAGCGAAATCGTCGCAGCACCAGAAGTCTTCCTCACTGGTCAGGACGAGATGGAAGAAGACGAGTCCGGTCCCGATTACTCCGGCCCCGCAGGCGCCGACCTAAAGCGTGCCGAGTTACAGGAAGCCAAAAGCTCGGGTGCCCCATTCATCGCCGCTTCTGGCGACGAGTGGGATGAACAGACTCCAGACCGCCCCCGCCTCCTCCGCTCTCACGGCTCCTTCGAGGAAAAAGAAACCAAGATCGCAATCATCGGCCGCCCCAACGTCGGCAAATCCACGCTGCTCAACGCCCTCACCGGCACGGACCGCGCCATCGTCTCTCCCATCGCCGGCACTACCAGGGATGCCGTAGACGAAGTTGTCACCCGCGGCGGGCACGACTTCCGTTTTGTCGACACCGCCGGCATCCGCCGCAAGGGCAAGACCCACCTCATGGCCGAGAAGCTATCGGTGATCATGGCCCGCAAGCACCTCGAAGCCGCGGACGTCTCGCTCCTCATCCTCGACGCCACCGAAGGCGTCACCGCTCTCGACGCCAACATCGGCGGCTACGCCCACGAGTCCGGCCGCTCGGTAATTATCGTGGTGAACAAGTGGGATCTCGTCACCCACCCCCAAACCAACTCACCTCTAACCAACTCCAACCCCAACACCAACAATCCCGCACCAGGCCACCACCAGGCCCGCGTCCCCGAACCCGCCCCGCGCGCTGCGAATCTGCAGTCCGGTTCTTCCCCTCGAACCTCGAACCTCGAACCTCGCGCCTCGCAAAATATCTACGAACAACAAGTCCGCGACCACCTCAAATACCTCGAATACGCCCCCATTGTCTTCCTCTCCGCCGTCAACGGGAAGGGAATCGAAGGCCTGTTCAAAAAAATCGAGCTAGTCTCCCGCGAGCGCCGCAAGCGCGTCACCACTGGCCAAATGAACCGCTTCCTCGCCAAGGTCGACTTCCAGCGCGCGTCCGTCCCCATGAACCGACGCGTCCGCATTTATTACATGACCCAGGCCGCGGTCGCCCCACCCACCTTCGTCCTCTTCACGGATAAAGACGTGAAACTCCACTTCGCCTTCGAGCGCTTCCTGGCCAACCAGATCCGCGAGGCCTTCGGCTTTATAGGCTCACCCATCTGGTTCAAAACCCGCCCCCGCAACAAAAAGAAAGTCGAAGAATAGCCGCCTTACCCTTTTGTTATCATTCCTTTTGTTTGTCATTCCCGAAGGGAATCTGCTTTAGTCTTCCGTCTGTCATTCTGAGCGCAGCGAAGAATCCCCGCATTTGGCCTTTGCCGTTGCTTGCTCTATTGTTTGTCATTCCCGAAGGGAATCCGCTTCCGCTTTGTCCTTCGGAGTAGCAGCGGGCTGAGCCCGCGGTAAACCCCAACCAGAATCACTGGGCTTCAGCACCGGGCTCTCCCACCAATCGCCCAAGCCCCGACGACACACCACCCCACCACCGAACCAAGCGCCAACGGCGCGCCCTACCCTACCCATAGAGTGGAGTCCCATACCTTCGAGCCTATCAAGCGGGTTACTACGGTTCACACTACTTTGTTTTGACTCCGTACCCTAAACCGGACTACTATCCGTTACGTCTTATGCTGCGGCCCGTGATTCAATCTCGTAAGCTTCGTCTCTCCGTCGGCACGCTGGCTCTTGCCGCGCTGGTCGCGCTCGCGCTGCCGATCCGAGCCGAACGGCCTCACCCCAAGCGCCACGACCAGTACAAGCATCAGGTTGAGCAGCTCGAAGAAGTCTGGCGCACCGCTGTGATGAACGGCGACGCGGACGCCATGGACAAGCTTCTCTCCGAAGACTACGTCGGCATCACCATGGCCGGTCAGGTTGTCACCAAGTCGCAGCAACTGGATCGCATGCGTAAACGCTCTCTCGTCGTTGCGAAGATGGAGTTCGAAGACGTAAAGGTTAAGCTCATCGGATCCACCGCCATCGTCACCTGTCTGGGCGAGGTGGAGGGTACAAACGATGGCGATCCGATGCACGGTAAATTTCGCTACATCCGCGTATACTCGCGTCTCCCCAACGGAACATGGAAGATCACCAACTTCGAAGCGACCCGGGTCGGCCCACCTACGCCATCCCACGCAGAACGTTTTATGGACTCTCCGAAGCCCTCATAATCGGGCAGCGGTCGGACGCAGGAGTTTGCGAAGCCGTTCCTTCACCGTATCAACCTTGCTCGCCGAGACGCCAAAATTCAGCGCCAGCAGCCGCCGGTCGAGCGACCGAGTCCCACCCGTCAAGCCCGCGTCTTCGGGCTCCTTTGCCAGCGTCCTCAGAATGGCCTCAGTTTCGGCAGGCCCTTGACGATCCGTGGGCATCGGAGAGGCAGTCCTGAAAGCGCTGATTCCTGAGGAAGGCTGGAGACGGTTGAGACTGCCCGGGATCGTAGCCATGGTTGCTCCAAAAAAACGCCAATCTACTTCTTTCTTTCTCGTCCGCAACAGCCTTTGGATGAAGCCCCTGGGAGCATGGTTGCCAAAGTAATGTGTAAATTGATTACTCGGATCGGCCGCCCAGATCGCCCCATGCGCCGCGGATCTTCGCCCACGTCGTCTCCAGAGCCTCAGGCAGCACGCGAGTATCGGCCGTCGCCGTCATGAAATTTGTATCCCCGATCCAGCGAGGAAGTGCGTGCATGTGGATATGCCCCGCAATCCCAGCTCCGCCCGCCTCGCCGAGGTTGAGCCCGAAGTTCATTCCCGCCGGCCGATAGACCGCGCGCAGTACGTCCTCCACCCGCTGTGCCAGTGCCATCATCTCCGCCGCATCGTCCCCGGGAAGCGCTGCCAGCGAGTCCAGATGAGCATACGGAACGATGAGAATGTGCCCCGTCGAATAAGGAAAAGCGTTCAAGCACAAAAAGCAGGATCTGCCCCGCACCAGCAGGTAAGCGGCACGTTCCGCCTCTTCGGCCGCCATCCCTCCGGTAATCGCGTAATCGACAGCGGCAATCATGTTGCAAAATACGCAGCCCTTATCTCCGCCACCCAGACCGGGCCACGCGCTGAGGGCCGCCGGCACGCCCAGTCGGGAGGAATCTCCGGCGCGGCTGACATATTCGTAACGCCACGGGGTCCAGAGACGTTCCATTCGGGCGAGTATAGACGAACCGAATCTGGATTGCGCCCCGGTTGAATCTCACCCGGTGGCAGCCCGAATAAAACCGACCGAAAGCCTATGTTAAAAGTCCGATCATTTACCCACTTCTCAAGGCATAGACACATTGACTCTGTGTGCGCGACCGTATATGCTTTTTATAAGCCACTGCGTGTGGGATCCAAGTGCAGCAGCTCCTATGTAAGATTTTTCATTCCTGCCTGCCGAAGCTGCTTCGGAAAACAAACAGCGCGTCCGCAACGACCGTTGCTTGATATCTCGCAAGCGCCGCAACAATGGAATGAATCTTGGACCCCGGAGTAACGCATCAATGACTGTAGAAGTCCACAATCCTGAGCAAACCGAGAGTAAACCCCTGAACACCGAACTGGAAACCCTAGCGCCCGAAACGACAGCGGAGCAACTAAACCTGTCCCCCGAAACCACCCTCACGCGTCAGCACTCCGATGATGCCGGAAACGCTTCTGTCTCGACCTTAGAAGCAAACGCCGATGCCAGCCCTGGCATTGCGTCTTCCGAGCCGGATTACGACGCTGCGGATTTTGCCGCCGCGCTCGCGAACTTCGACCGTGAACAAGCCGCTGAAACCGCCGCAGCCCAGGATCTTACCGCCGAAGAGAAGGTGGTACAGGGCGTCGTGGTCAAGATCACCGACAAACATGTCGTGGTCGACATTGGCTTGAAGTCCGAGGGTCTGATTCCGCTGGAGCAGGTGCTGGATCTCCAGGGTAATTCCAAATTCCAGGTCGGCGATTCGGTCGACGTTGTCGTCGAGCGCGAGGAGCCGGAGGGCGGCTATCTCGTCAGCCATGAAAAGGCTCTCCGCCACAAGATCTGGGACAAACTCGAGCAGGCTGCCAACGACAAGACGCCCGTGAAGGGCCTGGTCGTCAGCCGCGTCAAGGGTGGCCTTACTGTCGACATCGGCATCAAGGCGTTCCTGCCCGGTTCGCAGATTGAAGTGCGCCCCGTTCGCAATCTCGACGGCTACATCGGCACGGAGATCGAAGTCCGCGTCATCAAGCTGAACAAGAAGCGTGGCAACGTCGTTATCAGCCGCAAGGAAATCCTCGAAGAAGATCAGAACGCCAAGAAGTCGGTTACGCTGGCCACCCTCGAAGAGGGCACAGTGCTGACCGGCACCGTGAAGAACCTCACCGACTACGGCGCGTTCGTCGATCTCGGCGGTCTCGACGGCCTGCTGCACATCACTGACATGAGCTGGGGCCGACTGACTCATCCCCGCGACCTGGTCAATGTCGGCGACGAGATCCAGGTCAAGGTCCTGAAATTCGATAAGGATAAGCAGCGCGTATCGCTCGGATTCAAGCAGTTGACGCCTGATCCGTGGCTGGACGCAACGGAGCGCTATCCCATCGGAGCACAGGTCCGTGGGCGCGTGCTTTCAGTCACCGACTACGGTGCATTCGTTGAGCTCGAGCAGGGCATCGAGGGACTGGTTCACGTCTCCGAAATGACCTGGTCCAAGCGGATGAAGCATCCGTCGAAAATGGTCAAGCCGGGCGATGAGGTCGACACCATCATCCTCAGCGTGAACCCCAACGACCGCCGCATTTCGCTCGGCATGAAGCAGCTCCAGGACAATCCCTGGGAGCAGCTTGAGGACAAATATCCGATCGGCGCCATCATCGAGGGCCGCGTCCGCAACCTGACCGACTTCGGTGCGTTCATTGAGATCGAAGACGGAATTGACGGCCTGGTGCATGTCTCAAACCTGAGCTGGACCAAGCGCATCAAGCACCCGTCCGAAGTGCTGAAGAAGGGTGAGAAAGTTCGCGCCATCGTACTTGGCGTCGAGCCTGAAAACCGCCGCCTGTCGCTTGGCGTCAAGCAGCTACAGCCGGATGTTTGGGACACTTTCTTCGCGCAGCACCGTGTTGGCGACGTCATCAAGGGTAAGATCCTGCGGACCGCTCAGTTCGGCGCGTTTGTCGAGATTGCCGAGGGCGTTGAGGGTCTCTGCCACGTGTCCGAGGCGGTCGACCAGAATCATCAACCCGTCAAGCTCGATGTGGACTCTGAGCACGAGTTCAAGATCGTCAAGATGAACCAGGAAGAGAAGAAGGTGGGCCTCAGCATCCGCGCAGTGGGTGAAGAGGCGAGCCGCGCCGAAGTCGAGAGCTACAAGGAGCGCGGCGACAAGGACCACAAAGACCATAAGAGCTCTTCGTCATCGAGCAGCAGCACCACGCTGGGCGATCTGATCAACTGGAAACGCTCGGAACGCGAATAACCCTCAAATTCACAAGCAAAGCAATAGGCCTTCCCCAGTGGGAAGGCCTATTGCTTTGTGTAAAAGCGTGTAATTTGCTGGCGAATACATTGTCCGACAGCCGTTAGATCGCCCGCGAGGCGCTTAGGCGTTCTTGAGACAGCGAGGAGACCGGGAACTGGGTAACCGGAGCGGTCATTTTCAGAGAAGCGCGGCGCATTACTTCAATCTCGGCCGGAGCGAACAGCTCAGGCGGAACGCCGCCGATGGCCACAAAGCCCGGGTTGTCGCCGAGCGCCTGCGAAATCTGGTTCCAGCGCAGGAAGGGGGACGTGGTTGGAAGAACGATGATCCGACGCTTTGGTTCGGGCAACGCAAAGTAACCTGTCCAGGTCGCCAGGATAAGGCAGATCACGAAACCATTGATCACGCTGTAGGTGGTGTCCATGTGCGGGTGGAAGGTGAGCCACGCAGACTGAACCAGATCGTTGGTGGCCATGACCCCGAGGCCCAGGCTGACACCAAAAATGCGGCTGCTGTAAGACAGACCCATCGGCCGAATCGCAAAGCAGACAAACATCAACAGGCAAAGAGTCAGAATGCTCTGCGTCCGCTGAACCTGCGAGATGGCGCTCACCAGAAGATCTGTGCCCTTCAGTCCTGGCGCAAATGCGGATCCTAATGCCACTGCAACCGAAATGCCGGCGGCCCACTTGAAAATCAGCATGCCTAATGCCTGTAGGCCTTTCAGGGGGGCCATCGCTAGCTTGAAGATGCTATAGACCACCAGGAGCGCAAGGACGGACTCAACTGCAAAGCTCGGCCAGTAAACACCGAAATATAGATGATAGGCGGCACGTTTGCTGATCGCGTGCGCAGCTGCGGCCTTATGCATGTAGATCAACGCGCTATTGGAAATTACGCGGACCGCTAAGAACCATCCAAGTGCCGCATAGTCGCCCCACTGTTTGCGATAGATGATGACGCACAGGGCCACTGCGCACAACGCGACTTCGAGATAGCAGAGGACATGAAGCAACAGTTCTAAGTTCACGCGCGAATCCCCCTGAATAAGTTGAGGATACCTTATCCAAGGGGCGCGTCAAGCACTCTTTTTTACAACTTCTTCGTTACCAACCGTTGGCAATGCCGCAGCCGTCCGGATCGTTCCACGGGCAACGGGGAACTGGCATGGCGCTGGTCTTGTGCGCGACGACGGTCGCCTTGGCGGTAGAGCCGTTGGCGGCGGTGGTGGCAATGGCGCCGGTAACGGCTAGTGCGATAACGAGACTACGAACGATGAGCTTCATTTTGGTTACTCCCTTTTGGGTTACTCAGAGTGGGCCGACTAAAAGTTTCTCTGGACTTACCAGATGGAACAACCCTAAGATGTCTACACTCTAAAGTCTACGAAAATCAGTTACATAACTGGATATTAACTAAAGTTGGTTACCGAAGTAACCATTTCGGTACTCGATCCCCAAATTTGCTGCCTTTCTCGCACATCTTCCTATGTCACTTCATGGCTAGTCTTGTGGTTTGCTGCACCGTCCCAAGCGCTGCCACTCCAATTCCCCGGCGAAATCTACATCCTTTGGGGGATGTAGCGCCGGACAACGGCGGAGACCTGAAGATGCCTGGAACTTACTGAGCGTACAACTTTTGGGGGAGAGCCGTCCAGCGATAATCGCTGCTGATCATTTTTTTCGCACAGGGCCAAAATGGTTCCTGGTCAGGTGCAATCCGATTCCCAATCCACGGCACTCCCATTTGGTGGCTTTCGGCTCAAAAATGACATCTTGAGCGGTCCATTTGGACCAGGCTAGGACCCGCCAGATCGAAATTCAACCGCGTTGGCGATGTGCCGCCATGGGTCGCTACGGTGCCAACCCACCTACTTCGTCGAGGCAGACGATCTTTGCGCTTCTTTTTCGCCCATGGTGAAGGAATGTTTGATCCCGACGCAGCATCGCGTCGGCCCAACCGCACCCTCATCTCCCCTCGGTGCTGCTGTAGGCGGCCAAGGGAGAGAGACAGGTGAAATCCGAGTTGTGCAGGCCAGCGCCACCATCGACGAGTCTGTGAACCTCGCCAACGAAGTGCTAAACCGTGGTCTTTCGCGAGACGTACCTGCGCCTCGATAGGCATAGGCAGTAGGTTCGCTCCGATGAGCGCCCGCAAGCATGCCGATCGCCCGGGGGTCAGGCCTCGTTCAGATCGATGACGTTCAAGTGCTCCAACTGCCGGGTGTGCTTCAGTTTGTAGAGACCGCCTGCCGCGTATTGATGGAAGTGCGGCGAGTTGCGGTGATGCTCTAGGGCCGTCTCGTCCACATACTGCTCGTAGATCAGGACGGTCGCCGGCTCGCCTTCGACAAAGTGTGCGATGTAGTTCACGCATCCAGGCTCCTGGCGCGAAGGCGGCGTCAGCTTTTGCACCAGGTCGGCGATCCCATCGCGATCCCCTTCTTCAAACGTCAAGCGAACCGTAAAAGTGATCATTGCGTTCCTCGCAAAAAAGCCACATCAGGCCGTAAGGGCCTCTGCAAATGCCGGGAGCACCATTGTCTGGTCGCGTTCTGGCCCGGTCGACACCATACCAATCTTCGCGCCCGACTCTCGCTCCAGGAAGTGCAGATACTCTTGCGCCAGCTTCGGCAGCTTATCGAAATCGGTAATGCCTTCGGTGGACGCGTTCCATCCCTTCAGCGTGGTGTAGACCGGATGGATCGCTTCAAATCCACGCATGTCGGCGGGGATCGTATCGGTCAGCTTTCCGTTGATCTTATAGCCCGTACAGACCGGAATCTCGGCGCACTGGTCCAGCACGTCCATCTTGGTGACCACCAGCCACTCTGTCCCGTTGATCATGTTCGAGTAGCGCAGCAGGGGCAGATCCAACCAGCCGCATCTCCGCGGACGTCCGGTCACCGCGCCGTACTCCTGCCCACGCGCGCGAATCAGCGTGGCGGAATCGTCGTGTATCTCCGTCGGGAACGGGCCTTCGCCCACCCGCGTCACGTACGCCTTGGTCACTGCGATCACGGTCCCGATGGAAGTCGGCCCCACGCCAGTACCAATGGTCGCGCCGCCCGCCGTTGCCGACGAACTCGTCACAAATGGATAGGTCCCGTGGTCGATGTCCAGCAACGCTCCCTGCGCGCCCTCGAACATCACCTTCTTGCCTGCGCGGATTGCCTCGTTCAGCAGCACTGCCGTATCGGTCACAAACGGCGCAATCTGTTCCGCTGCCCGTGCATATTCCTCGTAAATGGCCTTCGGATCGAGCGGCTCCGTTCCAAACAGCGCCTGCGCGATCGTATTCTTCTCGTAGCAGGCGTTGTTGATGTGGGTGCGTAGTAGCGCCGGGTTTAGCAAGTCGACCACGCGCAGCCCGCTGCGGTGCATCTTGTCCTCGTACGCCGGCCCGATACCGCGGCTGGTCGTGCCAATCTTCGTGCGGCCCGGTGCATTTTCCGCCGCCAGTTCAATCATGCGGTGATACGGCAAAATGACGTGGGCCCGGTTCGAGACGAAGAGCTGGCCATCGATCTTCAGGCCGGAATCTTTCAGCTTCTTCACCTCGCTCAGGAAGGCCATCGGATCGAGCACCACGCCATTGCCGATGACGCCCGTGCACTCCGGCCGAAGCACGCCGCAGGGAATCAACTGCAGCACGAACTTCTTGCCGGCGATGATGACGGTGTGGCCGGCATTGTGGCCACCGGCATATCGGGCCACCACGGAAAACTTCTCGCTCAGCACATCGACGATCTTGCCTTTGCCCTCATCGCCCCACTGCGCGCCCAGGATCACTGCTGATTTACGTTCACTCAAAAGGATTTGCTCCGGAAGGGTAGGTCCGCACTCAGGCATTAACCCAGGCGCCCATGTGCCATTCTATACTGCTTGCGAGCCTGCAAATGGAGAGTGAGACATGAGCGCGACATTCAAAGAGGTTCGCAGACTTCAGGGCGAGCGAGTCCGCATGAAGTTCGATGACGGCCGCGAGGTTGTGGCCAAGCTTCTTTGTGCAACCCGCGATATGGACGGATCGAAGCATCTGATCTACGACCGGATCGAACAAGCGCAGCATGTCGAAGCCGCCGCAGAAAGGCCCCGGTGCGTCCATGCCGACGCGAAGACTTTGGTTAACATCGAGCATGCGGACGCCAAAAACTTCGTCACCGGTCCCCGAGGCATCAGCCGCTTCACTGTGCTGAGCCAACTGGAAAAGGATCCGCTGCATTTACGTCGCATCGCCTGAGCGCCGCCGGCGCTATTTCGCCCAGGCCAGCCCGTCTGCCCCGTGCCCCGCGTCAATCACCCTGGCCACCTTCCACGTCATGAGGTCAATCTCCGCCACCTTGCCGTCGATCGGGCAAGAGACGTATGCAACTTGGCCATCTGGCCGCATCAATATCTCGCCAGAGCCTGCCGGTACGTCGATTGTCCGCGCCACTTTCATCCCCGCCAAGTCGATCACCGCAACCTGCTTCACCGTTCCCAGCTTGACCAGCAGCCACTTTCCATCCGGCGTCACCGCCGACCCATATCCCACAGCCGGCAGCGGAATCCACGTTTTCACCTCGTTGGTCGCGGTATCGATCACCGCCATCTGCGGCTTGGTCTGGTCCGCCGTGAACACCATCTTCGCGTCCGGCGACATCGAGATCCGCTGAGTCGTCCCCGAAATCGGAATCACCGCGATCGTCTTCCGCCCCGGCATATCCAGCACCGACACCGTTCCCGGCCCCACATTCGCGGTATACCCGCGCTTGCCGTCGCGCGTCACCGCCAGCATGTGCGACTGCTCCTGCCCCGTCGGAATCTTGCCCACAATCTTCAGCGTCTTCGGGTCGATCACTGTCACTGCTTTATCCAACTCCGTCGTCACGTACAACATGCCGCTCGTTGGATCAAGCAGCGGCATATGGGGCCGCACGCCGTGTCCGAAGTCGACCGTCGCTACCACTTTCCGCCCAGCCAAGTCGATCACCGCCATCGTGCTTCCGTCGGTCCCCGCGCGCCCCACGCCTGAGTCGCCGTAGATCGGTACAAACGCCCGCTTGCCGTCCGCGGACACGGCGACCTCATGCCCGGTCACGCCGCCCACCGGAAACCGCGGCGATCTCTTTGCCCGCCGCTGGATCGATCAGACTTAGCGTGTGGTCCGTTTGGTTCGCCACCAGAAGCAGCGGTCTCGAGCCGCCTTGCGCCATCCCCATCCCCACAAACATCGCCACCCCCGTCAACACAACCGCCCAACGCGCAAGTATCTTCATAGACAAGACACAATACAGAGACCGCACATCCACCCGCAACCCGCAAAACCAGGATTTCTCCTCATGCCGGAACTCCCCGAAGTAGAAACGATCGCCAACGGCGTCCACGCGCGCGTGCATGGCCAACGCATCGCAAGCGTATGGACCAGTGGCAAGCCGCAAACCTTCAAGTCCCCCGAGCCCGAGATCGCCACCGCCCTCACCGGCGCGACCATCCAGAGCGTCCGCCGCGTCGGCAAGACCATCGTGATGACTCTCCAGCGCGGGGCGTCAAAAAAACATTCCGAGTTCCTCATCCACCTCGGCATGACCGGACGACTGCTCGTCTCCGATGCCGGCGTCCCCCAGCCGCCCCACACCCACGCGATTCTCACGCTGGCCGACGCCCGTGAGATCCGTTTCGTCGACCCCCGCCGCTTCGGCCGCCTGTCCATCCACTCGCTGAATGTGGGTGCCCCAGGTCTCGCACCTGAGAACTGGGCGGGAGCGCCACAGAACTACACCGGCCCCGGCCGCGAGCCCCTCACTATCTCCCTCGAAGACTTTATCGCCCTCTTCCGGGGCCGCAAAACGACCATCAAAGCCGCGCTGCTCAACCAGTCTCTGCTCC
>JALYIG010000071.1 GCA_030775885.1 Acidobacteriota bacterium
GAGTAATCGACGCCAGCACGGCAGATGGAAGTAGCATCGGGGTCATTGCAAGGGATAGGTACACGCCCGGTAGGTCGGCGTGATTGGCGTGCGCAAATCCAGAACCAATCCCCGGCATGACAAGAAGACTGTATAACCCTATGACTGCGGGAACCAGAAAGCGAAGCACCAAGACCATATGCAATCACCCCAAGTTGAGGATAAGCCATCGAATCTACCGCCGGAGTTTTGGGAAATTGAGACTACCCCAGCCCGATCCAACAAGCAGACGGTTCCCAGTCTCCCAAAATGCAGATTGAATGGCGGTACACTGCAAATTGTTGACCACGCAGTGTGAAAGCGATGTTCTTATGATCTTGAGTGCGCAGGAATTTGTCGAATTGCGAACCAGCGAACGGCAGGAAGACTATCTACGTGCCGCGACCGATACCGCTCCTCTTGAAGTGTGGGTTGACGTAATCCATGGGTTCCCTGAAATGAAGGTATGGGTGGCCCATAACAAAACTGTGTCGCTGGAAGTACTCAAGCTTTTAGCCTCCGACAGCGACCCACGGGTCCGTCTCGCCGTTGCCATGAAGAACAAATTGCCGCATGATCTGATGGTGCAACTTGGTAGGGATACAGAGGCATCCGTCAGGCAACGAGTCGCGCACAACAAGAATGCCAGTATCGAGATTCTTGAAGAAGTTGCCCAAGATGAATCCGAATTGGTCTCCGCCACTGCACGCGCTCGTTTATATCCCTCCTGAAACCAGGTCCACCGCACGAAAGACGGGGCTACCGACTTCGGACGACCCGGCTACCGACAACCATCGTAGTTAGCCAAAACGCCGATTCACGGGAGTTGTGGAGTCTTGACGTTACCGGCAGCTACGGTTCCGTCTCTAATCTTGTGTCGGGGAGTGCCAACGCGATTTCGCGCCATTTGATAGGGCGAAGATGAAAGACCCGCCAAGTGCCGGTAGGGTCTCGAAACTCTCTGTGTCAGATCACTGCCCGGATCTGGGATTCTTTCATAGCGACAAGATCATCGACCTATCAGCTTTGGGGGACGCTGATCGGTACGGATTCCAGTCATTGTTGTTTTTGGTTCGGAATCTAGCGAACAGGATCAAAGAGTGCAGCGCGATCTGAAATATGGGAAGAGAGGGCATCGCGGACTTTCTCTGCACGCGCTTTCGCCTTTGTTTCTGTTGTATTTGTGTCCGCACGCAAGGCCACGGTAAGCGAGCCAATCAATTCGCCACCAGAATCCTTCAGCGGCAGAATCACTTCGTAGCGCGTCTTGGAGTCTCCCAGTTTCACTAGCCCCTCCCCCGTCTTTGAGGCCGCGGTGTCTTCTTCGTCGGACTTCTTCCCTATACGTCCGATGTTGGATCCGAGAATGACATTGCTTTTACGATTCGGCGGCATTGCGTGAATAACAAGGACGAGCACATCCGGGTTTGCACTTAGGGACTGGTCGACCAGCTTCTGTGCGTATGTCCGGGAGGGAATTTGTGGATCGAATGGGTAAGCTTCCATGATGTTCTGTGGATCCAAAATCCGCTTGCTTAGCTCCGCGCGGATGGCGGCGGCTTGTTGCACCAAAGCAGCCTTGTCCACCCCGACGTGGTACGGAAAGACAGTTGCCGCTGAGCCAATCGGCATCCCATCCACATTTGTTAAGACCCCCTGCACTTCAAACTTCGTGCCGGCTTTGTTCATTTCTGTCATCGTCTTACCAGATGTGAAGACACCCACATCATCATCGTCCGACTTGTCGCCTGTCAGCCAGATGTTGGAAGCGATGACCACGTTATCTGCGGATCCCGGCGGCGTCATATGGAGGACAAGCGCGGTCAGCCCTGGATGCTCCGCCAGAGCCTCGTCCACCAGGTGCTGCGCATACGTGTAGTTAGGAGCACAAGCGGCCGATGCTGGCTCCTCGGCGGGTAGCAAGGCTACTCCGAAAAGCAACATTGCATGTAAGAGCGATGTGCCCACCAGAAAACGCATAACGAGTTTCATCTTCTTCTCCAAGTCACGTTGTGCCTTCTCAGGCAATTTACTGGATCGCATAGAAGAGAACTTTGGCTATTGCCTTCGTATCCCCTGCGGAGGCGACAATCATCAATTTCTTCTGCTCCGGCATAAGGAGGCCGGTCTTCCCGCCAACCGCTGTGCGAACCTTGGACGTGAGTTTGAGATGGTCACGGTCGCTGGTGTCGTAGATGCCCAGAAAGCCGTCTACGCCTGGGACATACAGACGGTGCGAACCCTTGTCCAGCATGACGTCATCCGCATGAAACGGAGCCGGCTGAGTGGTGATTACCTTGCCTGTATCGGAGTCCAGGACCACGACCATGCCGGGCTTGCGGCAGACTACGTACAACCTATGCTGCTGCTCATCCATCGCCACCATCGCGTTCTCGTGCGATGACGTGATTTTCCAGATGGCCTCGATCGTCATCGACTTGCGATTTACGACTGCCAATGAGTTGTGTGCGGTCAGGTTGATGAAGATGCGATCTCCACCCTTCTCTACGGCCATCGACTCTACGTGGTTGTCATCGAACTTCACCGAACCCAATTTCTTGCCAGTGTTCGGATCCACGGCTTCAAGCTGGGATGTGTCCATCTTCTGGTCATCGCCACCTGTTACCACGTATGCAATGTGGTCATCCGGGCTGTAGCCCATTGAGTCCGCACCAATCAGGAGCGGCACCGACGCCTTCTTTTGATACGTCTCAGCGTCGACTAACTTGGACATCGACGACCCTCCATCCGTAATCAAGATGGTGGGTGATCCTGGTCGAAGCAAGATGCTGTGCGGCACATCAAAGCCGGTTACGGTACGCAGGTGATCCCCGGTTTTGGCGTCAAAGATTTCCAGGGTTTTGTGGTCTTCCGCTGCTATCAGGATGCGGCCGCGTGCAGCGTCATAGGCTGAGTGATCAAAGTCCCCTGTATAACCCGGCAGAGTTACGGTTTTCAATAATTTGATCGGCGCTGCTTGTTGGGCAAAGGTGGTTATTCCGAGGAACAGGACAATGCCGGGGAACGCGCGAATAGCTAGACAACTGGCTTGCTTCATCAGAAGTACTCCTTGGCTGCTGCAAAGATCTCTGCATCGGGTCATTATGTGAGACGACTGCTCCGTCGTACATCTTCCTTCGTCGAACACACACTATCGGCATCCTACCGTGGGCGAGATAAACTCTCCGTTAACTCGAAAGCAGTGAGCTTGTCGCTAAACAGAACGAGCCATTCATGAGTGCTAATGCGGCAAGTCTGTCTGCTTAGCTGGTTTTCTAGCGTGACGCACTGAACGAGATTTCCTGTTGCGTGTCAAATAGCTACGAACAGCGATGCTTTAGTGGATATCTGCAGCTTCAGTTCATCGCGGATTCTCTGCGCGAGTTTAGTTAGGGCATTCGTGTCGTCGCCGGTCTTGTAGTTGAAGACGATGCCGAGCGCGCCGATCGAACTCCCCGCCTTATCCTGCAGAGTCAGTTCCGCTTCGAAGTGATTGCCTGCAGGCTCAACGCCGAGATTGCTTTTGCCGGTGTTGACGACGCGCATATCGTCTTCATCACCGAGTTTGCCTATGCGCCCAAAGTTCGAGGCGATGATGACATTTTTCTCACTGCCCGGAGGCGTGACATGCATAGCAACCAGAATTACTTCAGGATGTTTTGCAAGGACCTCCTCTAGAAGCTTCTGTGCAGCTGGCGCTGCAGTTGTGAAAGAAGGGTCCATTTCACTGGGCTTCACGCTCCGCATGTGAGCCACAGCGGACTCCCGTGTATCCTGAGCCACAATGTAACCGCCGTTAAGCAGAGCAAATGCGATCATTCCGATCAACAATTTCGTCTTCATACTGTCTCAGGTCCTCTCTCTAGTTCGTGTTTACTACTCTGTCCAGCGGCGCGCGAAACATCGCAGACATCCTTGCTATGCGCCTGCGTGATGATCGAGCCCGAAGACGGTCGCACGCCGTTCCGTGCCGAGAAGGGTCATCACGGCTGCGAGGACAAGTACGACACTGGCTGTGGCTGCCATCGCGACTGGATAGCTGGTGCGCTGGGCGAACGCGGCTTCAACGTAGACCACCGCGCTAGCGAGGAGCACTCCGCATTGATAGCCGAAGCCAGGGAGAAACCCGCGGATGGAATCGGGAGACATTTCTGAGAGATGAGCGGGAACCACTCCCCACGCGCCTTGCACCATGAACTGCATGATGAACGCGCCTAACACCAGTGTTGGCAGGGAGCGCCCGAACGCCCAAAGCGGTACAACGAGTAATGCTCCACTGATAGCGATTATCATGGCTCGGCGACGGCCCAGTTTGTCAGAGAGAAATCCGATGAGGGTTCCGCCGACGATGGCGCCAAACATAGTCAGAGCGGACAGCATGGCGCGCTGTTTGGGAACGAGACCCCACTGGCGTTGCAGGAATGTTGGATACATGTCTTGCGTGCCATGGGAGGTCATGTGCATGGTCATCATGAAGATGGTGATGTAGAGAAACAATCTCCAGTTACGGACGAGCGTGTGGGCAAGTGCACTCCAACTCTGGCTCCGTGTCTGTTTCCACACCGAAGACTCTTCGACACGCAGCGCGACGAAGGTCGCGGCGAGTAGCGCCGGGATTGCACCAAGGAAGAATAGGGGCCGCCAGGAGTAGTGATCGAACATCAGGTAGTAAGCCAGAGCTGCGAAGAGATAGCCGGTCGCATAACCCTGCTGCAGCAAGCCAGAAAGGAGGCCACGTATCTTTGCCGGTACTTTCTCCATCGCCAGCGATGTGCCCAAACCCCACTGCCCACCCATGACGATTCCGAAGACGGATCTAATGATGAGGAACCACAGGAAGTTTCGTGCCAGTCCGGTCGACACCTCGACCACAGCGAAGAGCACCAGATTGAGCATCAACGGAACCCGGCGGCCAATGCGGTCTGCAAGCAGCCCGAACAGGATCGATCCAACCGGCCTGAAAGCAAGAGTGGCGGTGAGGGCCAGCGCGATTTTGGCGTCTGTTTTGCCGAAGGTGTGTCCGATAGCGGTAAGGCTAAAGACTACTAAGAAGAAATCAAAGGCATCCAGTGTCCAGCCGGTGAACCCCACTATGAAGGCTGCGGCACGGTCTTGTGGCTTTGCGCTAACTGCAATTGCCGTGCTCTGCATCTTGGCGACCCCGTGGCAGCTCTGCTCTCAAGCTGTGTGGCAAGTATGCCGGAGGGTTCCTAAATGCAGCCTAAACGCGAGGGAGGACTACACGGAATGTACTGCCGCACTCGTCTGAGCTTTGCAAATCGAGGATTCCTTTGTGTGACGTCGCAATCCAAAGGGCAATCGCCAGCCCCATTCCGCTCCCTTCGGACTTGCCAGTGCCTTCCTGCACTATGGGCTGGGCCCGGTAAAATCGATCAAAAATGTGAGCCTGGTGATTAGCGCTGATTCCGACACCGTTGTCTGAGATGGTAATGGAATACTGCTCCGTGGACGATTCAAGCCTGATTGTGATCAGGCCTCCCGCGCGAGTGTATTTTATCGCATTCTCCAGCAAGTTGAGGATCATCTCGCCGAGCAAGGCCTCGTCCCCGTCATAGGGAGCTTCGTTTACCCCTTCGGTTTGAATGGTGATGTTCTTATCGGAAGCCAGGACGCGCGCCGCCCGTGCGGCCTCGAGCAGAACCTCGTTCAGATAGAGGCCCTGAAGTTGGATGCTCTTGAAGCCGGCATCAGCACGTGCGAGACGGAAGACATCATCCACATTTCGGCTAAGCCGTCTGGCGTATACGTCGATAGTTGACAGCGCGGACCTATATTCCTCCTTGCTTCGGTTCTCGGACGAAAGCATTACGGTGGTTGCAGTCTGGATAACCGAGATGGGCGTCCGTAGCTCATGCGCAGCATCCGCCATGAACTGACGTTCCCGAATGGATGCGGCCGCGACGCGATCCAGCAATTCGTTGAAAGACGCGGCCAAGCGACCTAGCTCATCGCGGGGATTTGTCACTAGTATTCGTTCGTTGAGGTTTTCCGCATTAATGCGCCGAGCCCTGTTCGACATTGCCGTGGCAGGGGCGAAGCTGTGTCCGGTCAGCATCCATCCGCCGAATCCGGTGAGTGCAAGCAGTATTGGGACAGTGATGAGAAACGCAAGCCGTGCCGTATGCAACTCTGAGAGTAGCGATTCAAGCGGCTGACTTACGGAAATGTAATAGGTATGGGAAGTCGCATCCTTGAACGCGCCGACACCGATTCGGCGCGGACCAGGCTCTCCACTAGGAGCTCCAGGAAACGTGTAATAGACGATTTCACCTTCCGCGGGCATGAGCGTCGGCGGAGGGGTAATCGACGATGCTCGGGGTGGACGCTCTGCGAGGAGCTTGCCCGATGAGTCAAGAATTGCTACTGGCGTCTCGTTATGAATCAGCGCATTAAGCGCGAGCGCGGCAGTGTACGAATTCATTGGCTCACCGGCGCTCCATGTCGCAGACTGGTGAAGGTCAGAGTCAACCGACTGGATAACGGTCTTGAGGACCCGATCCGCCTGCCGTATAAGATGATCAAAGAGAAACAGGTATACACCGAGGCACAGGCCAACTTGCAGGCACGCAAGAATTAGCAGATGCAAGAGAGCCAGTCGAAGGCGGATCGAATCAAGCATCGTTCTCGGTCTGCTCATCCGAAAGTATGTATCCCTGACCGCGCCGGGTATGAATGAGTTTCAACTCATGGTGGGCATCGACCTTGGTTCGTAGCCTCTGTATATATACCTCAATCAGATTCGAAAACGGGTCATAATTCTCGTCCCACACATGCTCGGCAATGTCAGTTCGATTTACTATGTGGCCCTTCCTTTGTGCAAGATACTCGATCAGCGCGTATTCCTTTTGAGTAAGCTCAATCTTTTCTGTGCCACGGGTCGCTCGTCGGGCGTGCAGATCCAATCGAAGGTCTGCTATCTGGATCACATCGAGATGACGGATGGGTCCCCGCCTCGCGAGGGCGCGAATGCGGGCCAGGAGTTCCGGAAATTTAAACGGCTTCGTGAGGTAGTCATCCGCGCCAGCGTCCAGACCCGACACGCGCTCTTCTAATCCGTCGCGTGCAGTAAGCATAAGAATGGACACATTTACCTGTTCCCTTCGCAGCTTCTTGCAAACCTCAGTGCCATTCATGCGGGGAAGCATAATATCCAGCAGAATCAGGTCGTAATCACTGACCGATGCTTTGTACCAAGCTTCTTCGCCGTCGGCCGCCAAGTCGACGGCGTGCCCTAACTCCCGCAAGCCTTTCTGGAGGAGCAACGCCGCCGGCATTTCGTCTTCCGCAATCAGTATTCGCATGCGATTCACTTCCGCCGCGAATTGTAGACTCCTCTTCGTTCAAACGGCAACTGTCGAATTGTTGATGCGTTTGGCAGCAGCTAACTGCGGGCGCGGCTCCTCCTCCCTTCCGTTGGCTCCTAGATTGATCTGTCATCGAAATATTCGGCGGCACCGCACCAAAACAAACAAAAGTAGAGGCCAACATCAGTGCGTCTTCGTTAATGTTGGGTTTATCCATCTGCGCCTATGG
>JALYIG010000072.1 GCA_030775885.1 Acidobacteriota bacterium
CTGCATAGTCGCCGGCCAGCCGCAGGGAGCGACCTTCGCCGGCGCCTATCGCTTGTACTCGCTCAACAGTCAGACCGCACTCACCTTCACCCCTTGGCGAGGACTCGTGAAAAGCGCACCACCGGACCCCATCCTGCTCACCGTTCCTCAAACATCCTCTACGCTTGCGACGGTGCCGGTCGACAACAGCGGCAGCACCGATCTTTACGTCGCAGCAGCCGGAGGCATCTTTCTCTTCGCTGCGGCAAACCAAGCCGACGAAAGCTCCGTCCCCGTCCAAATCCTCACCAGTCCCCTCATCACTTCGGTCGAAGGCCTACGGATTCACTCCTCGTCCACCACCATCACCCTCTGGGCCAAGACAAACACCGGAACTGTCCTCTGTTCGCGCTGCGCTCTCGGCAGCCAGACGATCCCATCCGCCTGGTCCGCGCCCATGCCCATCGCCGCCGGCGTCGATCAGCTCGCCACGATGCTCGATCTCACCACCCACAGCGACGTTCTCTTCGCGCACACCCATGGCCAGGACATCCTCAAGCTCACGCAGGATCCCCGAACCTCGCAATGGCGCACCGACGCCATCCTTTTACCAACCGTCAACATGAACGACGTCGTCGAGTCCTACACGTACTCCACGCGCATCGAGGTCGTCGATGGATTCCATCTGCCCCTCGGCGGCCAGACCTTCACCGTCACCGCAACCTCTCCCTGCTCGTTCTATGTCGACGACGTGTACATGCATGTCTCACCTTCCCTACCTCTGCAACTCACCGGAGACGCTCAGGGCTCCGTCACCGTCGTCCAGCACACCCGAACCCTTGGGGCACCCTGCTGGAACATCGTGCAGGGCGATGGCTCAATCACCAGCGTCAACCCCATGAACACGCCCCTCGGGCGTATGCAGACCATCAAGACCGGCGCGGACCTCGACAAGAACCTCTCCGACGAGCTCGGCAACCAGACGCCGCTCGTTCCATCCACCGTCGCCAAACCCAGCATTAATGCCGTCGCGAAAGGCATCAATCAGTTCGTGCAGACCTCCGACGGCCTGCCCCAGGATGGCTCCCTCCAGCCTCCGCCTGCGCAACGCCGCACCCGCTTCGTCGCCACCGACGGCCCCGTGTGGGGCATGACGTTCAAGCAAGGTGTCGTGACCTACTACGAGGGCCATCAGGCACTCGCGTCGGCCGGCTTCGCAACCAACCTTGCCATCACCGGCGCATTCGCTCCCACCACCACCGAGCCCAGCGCCATCGAAGCCTTCGCGGGCGACATCTTCCGCTGGCTCGAAGAGTTCGCCGAGGAAGTTACCCAGTTCTTCGTGCAGGTCATCGACGGCGTCACCAACTTCTTTATCACCCTCGGCGACGCCATTTACACCTTCGTCATGGCCTGCATCGATGATGTCGTCCACGGCATCCAGTTTGTCTTCGACATGATCGAGGTCGGGTGGGAGAAGCTGGTCCAGTTCGTCGGATTCATCTTCAACTGGAGCGACATCCTCCGCACCCACGCCGTCTTCAACAAGATCTTCACCCTCTACGCGCAGCATGCTATCGACAGCCTACCCCTGTACCGGCAAAGTCTTGATGGCGCCATCGACAAAGCTCAGCAGGCGCTGAAGACCTGGGCCGCACCCGACGTCGACAGTAGCGCGGCATCGACGGCACAAGCCAATCCGCGCTCGGCCACGGAGTCGAGTCCACAGGCCAACTACGGGACTTTCCAGTCAAAGGCCAACGTCGCCTCCGCGAAATCGGACTTTGCGCCCGCGTTCACCTCCAACCCGCAAGTGAACAGTCTGCTGAGCGCGTTCCAAACCTTTGCCTCAAACTCCGAAGCCGATCTTCTCGAAGCCTACAACGACTTCCAAGCCAACGTCCTCACGCCGGCCAAACTCGGTACGCTCACCGCGACGCAGTTTTTCAAGCAGCTCGTCGACATTCTGGTCGGCGATCTCTTCCTTTCCCTGATCAAGAATGGCGGTGATCTCCTCATCAACGTCCTTGAGGTCTTGGTGCAGGGTGTCATGAGTGCACTCACGACGAAGCTTGAAATTCCCGTTCTCTCATGGCTCTACGCCAAGTTCACCGACGGCGCCGACTTGACGTTCCTTGATCTCGTCTGCCTGGTCGCGGCCATACCGGCAACGGTCATCTTCAAGGTAGTGGCCCAAAAGGCTCCGTTCCCCGATGACGCTGTTACCGGGGCAATCCTCGCGGCGACCGACTTCAAGTCGCTCCAACAGATATATCGGCAACAGGTCGCGGTTCATGCCCAATCCGCACTCGTTGCAACCCCCAACAGCTACTTGGCAAAGACCCTCTATGCCGTTGGTGGCACCGTTGGACTAGCCGGTGCAGCGCTCGTCACCGTAATCGGTCTATTCAAGAAACGATCTCCGACCAACTCCGCCCTTGCCACCGCCTATGCATGTTCCTATCTGCTTTACGTCGGTCCAGACATCTTCGGACAGGCCGCGGGGGGCGACGCGCCCACTGTAGACGTCGATCTGAATACCGCCGTTGCGGGCATCGCCGTGCTAAAGACATTTGTCGACATCAACATGTCCACCGCCGAACGTCTACGTTCGACGGAACAGGCCGCGTGGGCGAACATCTCACCCCTGCTCGAGGCAGCAATCAGCTTGATGTGGGAGTTTCCGGTGCTCGGCAGCCTTGTGCGGGATCACAAGACCCCTTCGAACATTGTCGGCTTCGTTGGCAACAGCATCTTCAACCTCGGTGGCGTGGCCTCGATCGGCAGCGAATGGGGAACCCCGCAGTCAAAGACGATAGCCGCCCTTGCGGAAGCCGTTTGTTCCGTCTTCTACGGAGCGATGATGATGGCCCAGGGATGGATGATCTTCGCCGACACCTGATCTGAAGCCGACGTAGAGAAGACGGCTACCTGCTACGGTTGTCCCGCATTTAGGAAGTGAGAATCCTCACTTATTGAGACCTAGACGCTGCCAAAAGAGGGCCATGTCCGCTCAATGGTTATACTGGTTTTCTCGTGTCCTCACCCAATTCTCATGAGAAAAGCTAGACTTCAACAAAGTTTGTCCGAGATCAGTCCTACTGCAAAGTTGGGTGCACCTGAACTCCTGCATTTTGCTGACTTGTGCCTCAGATAGTTTGGATGTGTACCTCACAGGGCAACAACATTTATTTCAACAGGCGTTGGGTTGACTACACTGGAATGACCCTTGAGGAAAGCTACGGTGAAGGATGGAACAAGCCCTTTGACCCAGAACAGCGGGAGAAAGCGCGCCGCGCGTGGAATCAGGCAGTACAAACTGGCGAATTAGGCAGCGTTTTGCTATGCGTACTACCAAGCGGGCTCACTTGGCAAGCGCCCAATCGGCCATTCGCAGCGCCACCGGCAAGCGAGGATCGAGTCGCGAAATGGAATCCCGTGCCGAATAAATGTAGAGTGTTGACTCCAGTTCACCACGCGCCCCGGAGAGCTTCATAGAGAGGGCGGTTGCTTACTTGAGCTTGCCCTCCTCCATCAGGTTCGCAATCGCATACATCAGATTGTGTACGTAGTTCCAATCGTTGTCGGGCTGAACATGCTGCTCCCGCATATAATGCTCGTCCACTTGCATGGACGCCGCAAACGCTCGTTCCGCCAAAACGTAGTCGCCCAGGCGAAAATAAGTATGCCCGGTATGCCCGCATACAAGAGATATTTAGATGAGGGCAAAGGGGTACCCCATGGATCGGTTTGGGATGACATCGGGCCGGTCCAGGCAGCGGCTAAGGAAAAGATCGGCTATCCCACTCAGAAACCGCCAAAACTACTGGAACGAATAATTGACATTTCATCTAAAGAAGGCGACATCGTACTTGACGCATTCTGCGGGTGCGGAACCGCTCTGGTCGCTGCTCAATCGAAAGGCCGGCAGTGGATAGGCAGAAACTCTGCGGGTGGTTGTATTCGAAAGTGCTCTTCCCGACTTTTATCTCTCGCACTTCGATCTCACGGGCAATCTCGGTAACGTCATGACGGGATTGGGACACTCGGGCTTAACCATTCTGATGGACACGTTCGTGGGGCTTACGAAGGTGCCGGTCGTCAGTCTCGCAAGAATCCGTGACTGCGTGCGTAGCGTGAGCAGCGAGTTCGTTCTTGCCTGCGACATGCGCTTCTCTGGGATGAACTGAGCACCTATTGGCTGTGTCTCGACTGCGAATTGATGCCCTGGTCAGCTAAGGCGCAGGATCTGTTGTGGAACCCAAGCGTCGATAGAGTCTTCGCTCTGACGTTCACCTTCTCATGTGCGCTTGGCCGCTGACGACTGAGCGCTCTGGATGCGTAATGTCAAGTGAAACTCACTGCGATAGAGGCATTTGGATCATCGAGACCATCTTCAGCGAACTCTTTGAATTCTTTGATCGACTCTGCACCCGGTATGCTGCCCAGTATCGTGTTGATGAGATCCAAGACTCTCTTCGTTAAACCCTTAAGAGACGCTGCAGCGAGCCGTGTCCGTTTGAGCTTGAGTTGCTCTCCAGTCAAGCCGCGATTCTGCAGATCACGCCAGAAAGGGCTCTCTTCACGCGAAATCGATTGGAATTGAAGGATTAATTCGTCGAGATGAGGTTTGACTTCAAGCGACCAAGCTGACTGGAACAGCGACTTGTTCTCAGTGATGTGACTATGTACCAATTCATTGAGAACATCTCGGATGAACGTCAGAATTTCAATCAGCACTTTCTTATCATCAATGAAGGCCATCGATTCGCCTCTGACTCGAAATGGAGATCGATATCTGTCGGACCGCACAACACCAGGCGGTCGCAATTGAGTGATTATGTCTGTGGTTGGAAGAAGGCGGAAATGATCGGGATTGCCATTCCGAGAAAAGTTGTCGCGAGATTCTTGATCAAAGGGGGAGTAGGATCTGCATGGCCAGAGACCCAAGTGGCAATCGCTGCGCATCCCAGGAGTACATAGACTACTGCGTAAGTGCCTCCCAGAATCGCTCCCCAATCCAGGCGACTGACCGATGTTGCGAACTTTCCTAAACCCGCAAAATTTCTGGCGGCAAGCGAGTTAGTCTTGTTTGGTGGAGGCTGGCCAAATCCCACGGCCACTATCCCACCAACGAGAGTAGCTAAAGCGGTAGCGACGTAGACGTACGAATCACTATCGTTGGAACTCGCGTGGTGCCAGACTCTGTAAATCCCGCCGCCAAACATCCATGCGAACGAGACTATTGCGACTAGCGCGATCAACGTCCTCAGAAACTGAACTACCGGCGCTGGTACTCCATTCGCCATGAATCCCTCTTGATCTTCAGGTCTGCGTTGTTTCCGAAGAAAATGATCAGAGATGCGAAGCCGCGAGACATGGTTCGACGAATTCAATCTCTTATAAGCGAGCTTGCAGCACTTGGGAAAGACTCACTGATCGGAGGTAGTCCCGTCTTTCGTTCAGTGAGGATCAAGGTCCACCGGAACTCAACAAGACAAGAGAATAAGTGTGTCACCCTTTTACTCTGGGAGACTCTGATTGTCAACACCAAGCTTCTTACAGATCGGGAGCTCTCGGTACTAAGCTAGGCGACGATCCAAGAGGGAAGAGTAGCGCGGCGAAATCAGACGAACATCTCCGACTAGAGCGACACTTTGAAGAAGAACGGATCGATTGAAGGGTCAACCAGAGAAACACCGTCAGTATCGAGTAATTGCTTCTTTGCGAAATCGTGATTTCTCTGATAGTTCACGCCATTCGGAAAGTGCGTCGGATCTGGTTCATTGTTCGCTGAGAAAATACCGTAAAAGTCATTTCCGACAGACAAGAGGTGGGCATAGTCCCCTAGATACGGGTCGAACACCTTTTGCGGTGTATTTGCCGGAGTGTCGGCAAGGATCAGGTCTATCCAGTTCTTCCCATCATCGCTGTATTGGAAATGCGTGACGAATCGCTGTGACGCGCCAGTGCCAATCAACTGTTGGTAGAGAAAACCAATGGTGCCTTTTCCATTTACGGCCACCGCAGGGTTGGTCGCAGATGCGACGACATTCAGATCGTTGGCCGACCACGTCACGCCTCGATCTGAAGACTTCCGCAGGTGAATTGTGTAAACACCGTTTTGCGTATCGGCCCAAGAGACATAGGCTACGTCGCTGTTAGTGGGATCAACCGCAATGGCCACAGCTCCACCGATGCGCTCGAGACCCAGAAACTCTTCGAAGTTGAAATGAGAATTCTGCACTACGCGCTTTCCAGATAGGTTGTCGCTGTCTTTCAGAGCACCAAATGGCGGCGCTCCGTTTCCCCAATTGTCATCGCGCACAACGACAATATCGGCAGTGCGATTGCCTGTGTTGGAATCAAAGGTGCGCCATGCGTGATAGACGGCGTAGATGGTTCCATCGGCATGAATTGCCGGCCGGACCGGGGGACCATCCTGTCCAGAGGTTGTTCGTGACTCAATCCGTACTTGCGAAAAACTCGTGCCATTGCTCGATCGGTCGATGGTTGCAGTCTTGCCGTTCGGCGCTCCAAAATCATTGCTCCCAACGAAGACTTGGTCCTTGCCCTTTTGTGCGCCACTAGCAGCAGTCGCAGCTTCCACGAATGGCTGGTCAACACCCATACGGTCAACCAGAACCTTCATTTTCGTTGAACTAAGAAAATCCTCAGTACTCAGAATGTTCAATCGAGTGGAATTATGAACGATCGGAAGTCGGATGATTCCCGCATATAGAACACTACTTGAACTGCTGAAGGCGACGGTGATATCGGCCGTCATCGACCCCGAAGCCGCATCGCTAGGCACTATTGAGTTCAGGAGCCACGTGTTTCCGCCATCGGTCGAGACATAGATTGGTGCCAAGTTGCCCCCGCCCGGGTCAGGCGTGAAGGCCGAAGCCGCGATCTGCTGTGGGTTCACCGGATTTACGGCAAGTGTCGGCTCACTATCCTGATTGGTCTCGGAGCTGAGAGACTTTGGAATCATATTTACAATGAGTAAATTTTGGGCAGCGGCATTTTTCTGCTTTGTGGCAGGTTTGGGCGAGAGACGACGTCCTGAAACGCCCTTTTTGCCAAGTTTTGCTTTTTCAGATCCGTCGCTTCTAGCGGTTGGCTTCCTGTTGGGCATAGCATCCTCTTCGATTAATGCCTCTTTGATCTGACGCGGTTCGTCTCAGCCCAAATATCAAGAGTTCTTTACAGTTTCTGCTTGGAGAGTGCGCGAGCGCGATGGATGGCGAAGCTTGCGAAGAGCTTTGGCCTCAACTTGGCGGATGCGTTCGCGGGTAATTGCGAATGAGTCGTCGACTGCGGTCCGAATTACGGGTGCGACAGTGTGTAATTTGCTCGCCGGCTGAAAATCCATAGGGCTCAGCGCTGTGTAAACTGTGGCCCCAGGTGCAGGCGAAGCCATCGTTAATTCGCTTGTCGCCGTCCGCTTTGCGGGCTTTCCCGCGGCAAAGGCCTCTTTCGAGGAGTGAAGCAGCCACACACCACGATCACCAGTACGGAACTTCGGTGCGCGATACCATTGAACATCAGTGCTGCTGGGGAAACGCACTACAACTTGCTTAGTTTGTGGATCTCCCCTATGCACTGCCCCCACATTGATGACAGCTTCTCTCCATTGCGGATCGTGCTCACTTACAGGTTTGGCTGAACTCGGAGTCCTAGTTGCAACAAAGCTCTCAGTTTGCGGCAGATGAATGCTGGAGACCTCCCCTTCAACAACCATATCTGCATCCGCGACACGGTTTTGCAATTCCCGATCCGCAAGATTGCGCGCGGGATCCGATGCCGATACGCGTTCAGCGAGCATCGTTTTCGTAAGAGAAGGCTTCTCCTGCTTGACGGATTCCACAGCCACGGTGTCGCCAAAGAGCCAGCCATTGGCGTGGAAGAGGATCTGTTCGCCAACCTTGGGCTTTGTGCCTTTGGCAAGCTTCACAGTGATTTGTTTTCCTAGAGTCTTTGCAAGAACCGGCGGAGCGTGGAGTACCTCGTCGACATGGACTATTGCGGTTGGCACATTCTTAGGGACCTGCGTCAAGGTGCTGGCGTCAAGTTTCTGTACGGTGCCTATAAACAGAAACTTTGCGTCTTCAGTAATGTCGTTTGCGGTTGTTTTGCCTGACATAGTTACCTCCATATCGTCTACAGCCGCACTCGCCGTGCGTTCATGATCGCGGAAGGTTGCGTACGCTGCGTACTATGATGACCGCTCATCTCGGTCACGCGACATTTCCATCACGCTTATGCCATTTGGCTCAAATCTCGGCACAAAACGCAAATTACAAATCACACGTCAGGAACACAGATTTTGTGTAGCCGAAGGCCGATAACTCTTCACTGATAGAATAGCTGATCGCATTCACCCGACGAAACGAGTGCGGATACGTTCTTGCCGAATCCTCATATTTATCATTATCAAGGACTTGTTCATGCTTTGTCGTCCCCAATTCCAGGTCCGCTCCCTTGACAGTTGAGCCCTTTGGTGTATATTTTCCAGATCGGAGCGGGAGAACGGCGCGTCTCTCGAATGGCGAACAGGATTCCGCTTCTCCAGAAGAACTCATTTGCGAATCCCCATAGTTCGACGCTCTCATTTATACCTTGGAAGGAAAGCACGGGTTCCTGTGAAACGTCACCTGCGTTCAGTCTTTTGGGTTGAGTCCGTTCTTGGCTCCATCACTGCCCTTCTGGCAGTGGTGACAATGCTTTGGCGCGATTGGATTGAACAAATATTTGGCTTCGATCCCGATCTCCACTCTGGCCTCTTCGAATGGGAATTGATCATTGTCCTCTGCACAGCTGCCGCGCTATTCGCGGCCTTAGCTCGGCGCGAGTTCAGGGATTCACGGTTGTCCGCATCCTCCCGTCCGTGATGGTCCGGTGATGCAACTTAGTCGCTTCACTTGATCGCTCGGTAGCTCGATCCTGTGTCGAGGGCATGAAAACGAACGAATAGATAACGGATGGCTTTCGACCTCTGCCGGAGCTTCCCTTCGTTGCTCAATCTTCGCTGAACAGTCGGCGAGTTCGTTGATCTCCAACTTTGATCATCCTACGCTTTAGAGCCAAGCTACTTGCTAGACTTTGCATCCGAATCGTACCCATCCGTCTCGGTGGTTCTGAGAATTTTGTAACGGACATTTTGCGGCGAAATGAGATCCATGACGCTCCGGATGCTTTCTTTTGCCGGCATCCCTGGGCGAAGCAGATTCAATGAGTCATCTGTCGGCTTGCTTGCAGACCTCCGAGTCTTCTTCCTGGTCGACTTTGGCACCGCTTACAGCTCCCGAATGATTTACGAAGTCTAACCCAACTTGATTGATGTGAGCGGATGAATCTCCCAGATCGTTGGCATGCGACTCCTCAAGCTTTGCGGCCCGGGCCGAGCACCGGTTGCGTGCGTCATGTCAAAGAAAGACGACCCTTCGATCTCGATCGGAATAGGAGGGTCATAAAAATCGTAGGTAAAGCCAGGTAATTTGGCGCCAAAGAATTTCTTGAACGCGCTCCGAGCGGAATTGAGATCTGCGAAATCAAATTTCGCGTTATTCTTGGGAGGTAATCCCGAGACCTCCATCGTCATAAACATCTCGGGCGTGCGCTTGGGATCACGCCCAACGATTAGATGGAAGTCGTTGTCCGCTTCGTGACTGGCCGCATAGAGAAATGCCTTAACATGTACGTTACGCTCTTCCTCTTGGACGCGACCCGACGTCGGCGCTGTGGTAATCGGGGGCTGGTGCT
>JALYIG010000073.1 GCA_030775885.1 Acidobacteriota bacterium
GGCTTGGTCAGGCCCACGGTCAAGCGTCTCGGCGAACGCGGCGCCCTCGCGCTCGGCCTCACCGGAGGTGCCATCGGCTACCTCATGATGGGCCTATCTAAAACCGGAATACTCCTGCTTTGCGGCATCCCCATTCTCAACATGATGTCCTTCGCCTGGCCGTCTGCCCAGAGCATCATGTCGCGTGAGTGCAAGCCCAACGAGCAGGGCCAGATGCAGGGAGCCATTCAGAGCCTGCGCGGACTCTCCGGCATCTTCGGCCCGGTGATGTTTACCTGGGTGTTTTCGCAAACCTACGGCCAATCCGCGCCGGTACCCCTGCCCGGGGCAGCCTTCTTCCTCGCCTCCTCACTGTTGGTCGGATCCCTCTGCGTAGCCCAATGGGTCCGCCCGCAAAAATCGCCCGCGGAGGCCGCCAATTGACCAACCTTCGGAGTTATCCGTCTAACCCGTAGTACGCATCTTACGAAGTAGCTATGGCATCGATCGAATTCATCCACGCGCAACATGAATCGGCCCGGCCCCGCGCCACGTCTGCGCCTGCCCTTTGGATCACCGCAGCCTCGAGTCTCTGCCTGGTCACAGCACTCGCATCGCCGTTCCAAACCGCCAGTGCTGCCGCCGACATCCCGCGCGACCCGGGCTCCTCCAACTCGTCCGTCAAGATCGTCAGCACGCTGCTTGCCAATGAGCAAAATGCCTCAAAGCATCGCGACCACTACGAGTACATCTCCAACGAACGCTCTGAACGTACCGGCGGACATCTCTGGACCGAAAAGGTAATCGAGACTGACGCCGGCAAGGTCCGCAGGCTCATCGCCGAAGACGGCAAACCGCTCTCGCCGCAGCGCGAGGCCCAGGAGCGAGGCCGGCTCGGCGTCATCGTCGCCGATCCAGTAGCCTTCAGGAAAAAATCGCAGGCTACCAAGGACGATGAGGCGCACGCCCTGCAGATGCTCTCACTCGCCACCCGCGCCTTCCTCTTCAGCGATCCTCACGAGGAGAACGGCTTCATCCACATCGACTACCGCCCCAATCCCGAATACCAGGCGCAGAACATGGAAGAGCGCGTGCTCCATGCCATGTCCGGCTCGTTGCTGATCGACCCTCAGATGATGCGTCTGCACCGCATCGATGGCCGCCTGCCCGAGGACATCAACATCGGCTTCGGCCTGGTCACTATCCGCGCCGGCAGCAACTTCTCCACCACCCGCGCCCACTTCGACCAGCCCGACTGGAAGACCACACAGGTCGACACCGCCATCAACGGCCGAGTTATTCTCTTCAAATCCATCGCTAAGAACGAGCACGCCGAGCACAGTAACTTCGTGCGCGTTTCCAACGACCTCAGCGTCGCCCAGGCCGTCGCGCTGGTCGAGCAACCCTGACAACGAGTTGTCATTCTGAGCGTAGCGAAGAATATTCGTGCGGCCCGCGGCGCGAACCTCTGCGAGGCATACTGGAACGATGGGTTTGAAGTTCGAAATCAGTTCCACCTCACCCGCCGGCGGACGCCGTGCAACGCTCCACCTTCCACACGGGACGGTCGAAACGCCAGTCTTCATGCCCGTCGGAACCGCTGCAACGGTGAAGGCCGTTCAGCAGGAAACGCTCGAGCACATCGGCGCGAACGGCAGCGGCGCGGAAATCATTCTAGCCAACACCTACCACCTCTATCTTCGCCCCGGACATGAGCTGATCCGTCGCGCGGGCGGAGTGCATCGCTTCATGAGCTGGCCGCGCCCGATGCTCACCGACTCCGGCGGATTCCAGGTCTTCTCGCTCGCCAAGCTGCGCAAGATCACCGACGAAGGCGTCGAGTTCCGCTCGCACCTGGACGGCTCCAAACACTTCTTCTCGCCAGAACATTCGATGGAAGTGCAGATCGCGCTCGGCGCCGACATCATGATGGTCTTCGACGAATGCGTCGAAACGCCCGCAACCTGGGAACGCACCAAGCAATCCATGACCTTGACACACGCGTGGGCTGCGCGCTCCAGACAGTATTGGCTGAATCATCGCCACGAAGTCCCATGGGCGCGCGAGGGAACGGGGAACGACCACGAGGGACCAGGGAACAGGGAACAGGGAACAGCAACCGAAACCCAGCCTGTTCCTTGTTCCCTAACCCCTGTTCCCTGCCTCTTCGGCATCGTGCAGGGCGGAATGTACGCTGACCTGCGCCGCGAATCAGCCGAACGCCTGGTGGAGATGGACTTCGAAGGCTACGCGATCGGCGGCCTGGCCGTCGGCGAGCCACGCGAAGTGACCCGCGAGATGATCGCCCGAGCCCTCGAAATCCTGCCACCAGACAAGCCGCGCTACGTAATGGGCGTTGGCTATCCCGACGAGATCGAGGAGTATGCACGCATGGGCGTCGACATGATGGATTGCGTTCTGCCCACGCGCGCCGCCAGGCACGGCCTGCTCTTCCGCTCGCCGGAGACGGGCGAAGAAGGCTCCGCCGTCCGCATGAACATTAAGCGCCTGGAGTTCGCGGAAGACCAGCGCCCGATCGACGCCACTTGCACTTGCCTCGTCTGCCGCCGCTACACCCGCGCGTATCTACGCCATCTCTTCGTCGCGAAGGAATCGCTTGGCGCAACGCTGAACTCCATCCACAACCTCAGTTTCTACCTCGACACCATGACCCGCGTCCGCACCGCACTCGCTGCTCCGGCGTGAGAAGCACGCTTATCATTCTGACCCGGAGGCGAAGCCGAATGGGGAAGAATCCCCATATTTCGTTCGCAGCGGCGTTGCACTCATGGCCGCGTCGATCAGCCGCACCACACGCGCAATCGGAAGCCCCATCACGTTGAAGTAGTCGCCATCGATCCGCGGAATCCAACGCGCCGCGTATCCCTGAATTCCATACGCCCCCGCTTTGTCGAGCGGCTCGGCAGTTGCGCAATAGCGTTCCAGCTCGTTTTCCGGAATCTCTGAGAACGTAACTTTGGTGGTTTCCACCGCACTAACGACGCCGCTCCGCGAAGCGACCGCGACGCCGGTCAGCACTTCATGCACGCGTCCCGACAGCATGCGCAGCATGCGTTTCGCATCCTCGGCGTCATCGGGCTTCGCCAGAATCTCCCCATCGCATACCACGGTCGTATCCGCCCCAAGCACGACTAAATTTGTGCCGGTAAAAACCTCGGGTGCCCCATTCTTGCCGGCTTCATCGGCAAGGGTGGTCCCCGCCAACTTCGCTGGTGGGGTGACAAGGGTGGGATCGCGATGCCGCTCGCACACCGACTGAGCCTTTTCCTCTGCCAGTCGCCGCACGTAGTCGCCAGGAGCTTCGCCATCCCGCAGCGATTCGTCCACATCCGGCGCCTCCACCGCGAACTCGTACCCCGCCTGCGCCAGCAGTTCGCGCCGCCGCGGCGAGCCGGAAGCAAGAATCAGAGGCAGCCGTGGAGGCCCGGCCATCTATGCTGTCTTCTCGATCGAGATGTGTGTGCGCATGGAATGGGTCGCGCCCGCCGCCAGCGTCACCACATCTTCGCCCGCGTTAGCAGTCTCGACGCAGGTCATGTGCAGCCACGCATCCGGCCCCATGTCCGGCATCTTTGCGGAGAGTTCGTCCCACGGGTTCCATACCACGGTGGTGCGCGATCCCGTCTTCGCGATCACGATTCGCCTCGTCCCCGCAGGATCGTGCAGCACGCACGTCGCGTCCGTATTCACATACGGCCGGTCCGTCCTGCCTTCGAGCTTTAGCGCGCCGGCGGGCTGCACCTTGCGTTTCATGCCGTCCACCTTGTCCAGATAGGTCGTTCCACCCAGCCCGTCGATCGATACCATGCGCGCGTTGGCGACAGCAAAGTACGTATGCAGCGCCTCTTCGAACACCAGCGGCGATCCGTTCGCCCTCAGGTCGGCGGTGACGTGCCGCGCGCCGCCCGAACCGGAATCGTTCAGCACGGTCAGCTCCAAAGTCAGCGCGTGCCCAATCGTGATGGTGTAGGCCAACTTGAAGTGGTCATAGCCAAGTAAGTGGCTCAATTCATTCGGAGCCAGCGTGAAGGTAAGATGTAGATCATCGCCGGCCATCGCCGCAAATGCAAGTGTCCACTCGGAGATGCGCGCGAATCCATGCATCGGTCCGGTCTTGCCATCGCTGCGCTCGCCGAACCAGGGAAAGATCACCGGCACTCCGCCTCGAATCGGCTTATCCGTTGCAAACTCCGAGCGCTCGCTGAGAAAGATCGCCGGTGCCTGGCCTGCGGGCTTCCAGTGAGTCAGGTGCGCGCCATGCAGGTAGATCGTGGCCTCCGCCGCTGGCGTGGTCACGCGCGCAACCACCAGCCCCGCAGCCGTCGTCTCAAAATCCAAAACCCCAGGGATTGCAAACTTACTCTTCAACTCCGCTGCTTCCGCCATTTATCCACACTCCATTCGCGTTTCCAGTCTATGCGAGTCGAATGGAATGTGAAATCGATCTAACATCAGAGCTATGGCTGCGCAGAAACTCACCGACCAGCGCTTCCACCTGATCGCAAAGGCGTTGGCCGATCCGCGACGTTTCGATTTGCTGCGCCGCATTGGCAACGCCGGCGACACGCTCTCCTGCGAATCCCTCCGCACCTGTTGCTGCGATGTCACCCCCGCCACCATCTCGCACCACATGAAAGAGCTGGAGACCGCAGGTCTGGTGGAGTCCACCCGCGAGGGCAAGTTCGTCACTTACCGCCTGCGCCGCGAAGTCCTTGAGGGATATCTGGCGCGCATGGCGCAGATCTTGGAAAACTCCGAATAAGCTGGTGCTGGAAAAAGAGCGTACCTCAGTGGCTAAAGCCACACTCATTTCAGGCCATTTGCGGCACGGCTGAAGCCGTGCCCTTAACGAGACACCGCTTAATCAGCGGTTTCCTAGCTTGCAACTCAAAAAGAATCCTTCCCGCGAGTCTTTCCATCAATTAGATGGTTGTAAAAGTATTGATGTGACACAGCACTCCCGAGGAGGGGATTATGAATAAACTAACCAATAAAGTAGCCGTCGTAACCGGAGCTTCGAAAGGCATTGGAGCGGAGATTGCAAAGTCGCTCGCAGCTGAAGGCGCATCCGTCGTCGTCAACTATTCTTCCAGCAAGTCTAGCGCAGATAGCGTTGTCGCGGCGATCGAAGCCGCGGGCGGCAAAGCAGTCGCGGTGCAAGGCGATGTGTCGAAGCAGGCAGACATCACGCGCCTCTTCGCCGAAACCAAGAAATCCTACGGCAAGCTCGACATCCTGGTGAACAACGCAGGCGTGTATGCCTTTGCGCCGCTCGACCAGATCACCGAAGAGCTGTTCCATACGCAGTTCAACCTGAACGTCCTGGGCCTGCTATTGACCACCAAGGAAGCCACGAAGTACTTCAACGGCGACGGCGGCAGCGTCATCAACATCAGTTCCGCAGTCACAACGCTCTATCCTCCGGGCAGCTCGACCTACACCGCAACCAAGGCATCGGTGGACGCCATCACGGTGATCCTGTCCAAGGAGCTTGGCCCGAAGAACATCCGCGTCAACGCGATCAATCCTGGCATGATTGAAACCGAAGGCGTCCATACCGCCGGCTTCCTCGGCAGCGACTTCGAGAAGGGGATTGTTGCTCAGACCCCTCTTGCCCGCATCGGGCAAGTAGACGACATCGCGCCCGCCGCTGTATTCCTGGCCTCGTCGGACTCGAAGTACATCACCGGACAGACGCTGAACATCTCCGGCGGCATCCGTTAACGGTGCGAGCCTCGAATGCGAGGCTTGCCTTATCCCTGGGCCCACGGCAGTTGCGGATCGCGCAACGCCTGGCCCAGAAAATTTTTCTGGGGAAAGACCCAGCGGGCAAATTTGCGCAGCAGCCATCCCAGGCGGGACCTGCGCAGCGCAATCATGTCGACCGCATCGATAGAGACGAAAGAGTGGCGCATGGGGTGCGGAGTGCCACCGGCGAACTCCAGCTTCCTGGTGCCAATCTCAATCTCGTGTTCCAGCAGGTAGGAGCGCATCACCGTGCTCAACGAATGGCGCGGCAGACCGGCAAGATTGATCTGCCAGTCGATCTCGGTCACCCCGCTGAGCCTGCGTCCGCCAATCAAGCTGAGCCATCGTCCCTTGGGCGTCCTGACTCCGGCGAACAGAGTTCCGGGCGTCCGCCGGATGGCTTCGTAGCGCCAACGCGCGAGGGCTTCGGAGACAGGATTGGTGGAGGCCCGGTTGATTGCAAGGTATTGATCCAGGCCCATGTCGACCTCGGGAACGAACTCCGCGCCCACCTCGATCTCCAGCCGGCGGCGGTAGTAGCGCAGGTTCCGCCGCGTATGGCGGCCCAGCCTGGACAGCGTGGCCTCGACCGTCTCCTCCAGTGGAAGATAGCGCGGAACGCTGCGAACGCGGGTCATAATCTGGCTTGCCGTGGTCAACTTGCGCGCCGCGGTTGAATTGCCGTAGCTGCCTTCGAAAGTAATCATTACCGCCACCGCGCCATCATTCATAAGTGCCTGGCAGACTTCTTCCGCAACCTGGTTGCGGATGTTGGCAGGCGCGATCACCGTCCGGTGGCCGGTCGCATCGTCGGTGGCAAATACGCGCGTGCGCCGGCCTGCGATTTTGTACTCATACAACAGCACGGCGCCAGCCAGGTCGTCCGCGCTTGCATGGGCCGGATCCAGTCCCGGATCAAGACCCACCAGCACCAGCGCCGGAGTCTTCTCCAGGGCAGTCGGAGTAGTCAGAAGGTAGTCCAGCCAGTGCATCGCGTGGGCCTGACCGGTACGCCGGCACAGGTCCTGGAGCATCCTTGCCTTCGCAGCAACCGCTTTACGGCCGCGCACCATATGCACCCCCTGGGAAAACGCAGGAGGAATAGACGCGTGGTATCTGGAGACTCGCAGCCCGCGGGTTGCAATCGACGACGTAATGGAGACTGGAGCATTCTTCATCCGCTTTCGCACTCCCTGCACGTGGCCAAGAGTATCCACCTGCGATGGTTGGGCCCAGGGAGCTCTGAGGGCGAGGTGTTTCCGGCGATCTCAAAGGTCGGTCGAACTAATTAGGGATGCAGATCCGGCGCACGGCGTTTAGTGCGAGAAAACGGGCAGGGCAAACGACTGATTCTTCGAGTGCGCATCGTGTCCCTCGTTTGGGTGATGTACCTTGCTGCCTTCCCCGCTTTACCTTGACAATATCAAAGTCGCCGAGCTGCCTGCCGCAAACGGATCGAACGAGGAACTTGTGAAACCACTCATCCAGGCCCTGATACGGGACGATTCCGGACAGGACATGATCGAATACGCACTGGTGTCGACCCTGCTAGCGCTCAGTCTGCTTGCTGTGATCCGCGCTTATAACGTTGACATCAAGGGATCGTTCAACGGCCTGGGCAACGGCCTTACCAACGCAATGACGGGCGTTTGAAGCTCGCACCAAGCGATTTCAACGCACCTGGGCCACCAGTTTGCGCCGCTCCGTTTCCAAATAAGTGTAGCGAATACGGTGGATGACCGTAATTGTGGAGAAGAGCGCCAACACCCACAGGCAGGGAGCCATCACTCCCCAGCGATTGCACAGCGCGCCGAGAATCACGCAGACGATGCGCTCGGGCCGCTCCATGAATCCTACTTTGCAGCTTCCGATCAGGGCCTCGGCGCGTGCGCGGGTATAGCTCACCATCACACAGGCGGTCATCACGAAGGCCACCAGCCCAACATAAAACAGCCGGTTGCCGCGGGCGTAGTACACCAGCAGACCAAAGAAAATGGCGACATCTGAGTAGCGGTCGATGACCGAATCGAAGAAGGCGCCAAACACGCTGACCTGGTTGGTTTGGCGAGCCACCCGGCCGTCAACCATGTCAAAGATGCCTGCGCCGATGATGATAAGGCCAGCGATCAGAAACATCTTGTTGGCGTTATAGACCCGCGCAAATCCGAAGAAACATGCGGCCACGATGTTGATGACCAGGCCCAGAAACGTCAAAATATTGGGCGAGATCTTCGTCAGCGCGAGGCCGTTGACGATCCTCTGCAGCAACCATCCGCTGCCCTTCCCGAAAGCGCTTGTCCAGGTCATTGAGTTCGAATCATCGCCTTAAAGCCACTGCAGCGTCGGCCACGCCCCGCCGTTCTCGAGCTTGGCCCTTGTTTATTCACCGGCCGCAACATCCGCGTCCACAATAACTTCCGCCACCTCATCGTGAATGGTGATGAGTTTCAGCACTTCAAGCTCACGATTTCCGTTGGGTGTAACCACCATCGCGACTTCGCCAATCTTCTTGCCCAGCAGGGCGCGGCCAATCGGCGACGTGGTCGAGATCAGGCCCTTGGTCACGTCGGACTCTTCGCTGGTCACCAGCTTATAGCTCAGCTCCTCGTTCTTGCTCGAGTCGAACACCACTACCGTGGCACCAAAGCCAACTCTGTCGTGGGGGATGTTGACCAGGTTCACCATAGCCAGCTCGCCCATGCGCTTCTTCAACTGGCCCAGCCGCGCGTTCACGAACACCTGCCGCTGCTTGGCCATGTGGTACTCGGCGTTCTCGCTCAAATCGCCCAGCGCAACCGCCTTCTTGATCTCCGCCGGCAACTCGGTCGTGAGTTCGCGTTCGAGCGCCTTGATCTCTTCTTCGAGCCGCTTCTTGATATGTTCTGGCATGGACCTTCCGAAACCTCTGGTCGAGCAGCTTCAACGTACCTGTGACGCAAAGAACGGTTTGCAAGTAGCTTTCTTTCCAAAAAGACTACTTTGCGCCGCTCGCCTTGCACTGCAACTTTGCGTCGGTATGCGGAGCGTAATAGACACATGCGCCGCCCGCATCTTCTGCCTCAAACGGACATTATACGTCGTCCCCGACGCTCCCCCAAACCTGGCCGCTTGAGCGCTGAGAAGTAAAGAGAGGCCGGATTGCAACGCCTGACGGAGCACCGTGCAGACGGCGTTCCGTCTTTTTTGTTCGCGGCACGCGGCTCCATGCGGTTACAAACTTGTTGAATTCGGGTGCAGGCCGCGTGCCAACCCCGTGTAAGATCGCACCAACCGCACGGAGGATCCTTGGTTCACCTTGGCCTTGCCGTCCTGATGATGTTGAGCGCCTGGGCCGCCTGGCGCCGCAACCCCATGTTCTCCGCCCGCTCCACGGTGCGTGTGCTGCTGAGCATCGGGCTTGCCATCGGCGGGTCAATCGCGCTCATCGTCGCGACCATCCATCTGACGGCGCACAGCCCGATGGCGGTCGTCGGCAGCGCTATCGCCGCAGTCGTCATCGTGGACTCGCTCGCGCTGATCTTCATCCTCCAGGCAGTCTCGGTTCCAAGGAATCGAAGCCAGCGGCGCTGCCTCACGGAGTTCCGCTGGTCATGACCAATCGCACCAAAGTGAAGAAATGGCTCAAGTTTTTTGCGATTCTGATCGTAGGGTTCGCGCTGGGTGGCCTCATCCGCGGCCCGGCGCGGTACATATCGCTCACGTTTGCGGGCTTCACGCTGTTTCTCGCGATCATCCTGCTGCCGGTCTACTACGTCACCACACGACAGATGGATCAGGCGCTGACCGCAACCGAATTCGACCCCTGGGTGCATTGGCGCTACTCGCCGGAGCAGTGGCAGCAGTGGAGCGCCATTCAGGTCGACCGCCTGCGCGCGACTCCGGCGTCCTTCCTTCTCCGCCGCGATTGGCATCGCTTTCTGTTCCCCATCGCCGTCATTGCAGGTGGAGTCGCGATCTTCTGCCCCGGTTCCCCGATTTTCAAAACGATCTACGTCACCGTGGTCTCCTCCGTATTGCTCGGTCTGGCAGTTCTGAGCGGCCAGGATGGAACGCACGCCGCGGACAAACTGCACACGCATCTGCTTGCAGCCAGCCCCGAAGCCTGGTTCGGCCGCGACGGCCTCTTCTGCGACGGAGTCTTCACTCCCTGGCTCAACGTGAGCGTATATCTGCTGTCGGCCCAGATCGACGAGCGCCAGCCACGCAGCCTGATGTTCAACTTCGAGCGCTCCATCCCCAACCCCTATGGAGCTACCCAGACTATCGCCATCCACCAGGCAGTGCTCATTCCCGAAAATGCCGGCGACGATCTGGCCCACCTGCAGCGCGAACTCACCGTGCGCTGCCCCAAAGCGCAGATCGCTCTGGCCTAGCTGCTACTGCGTTCCGTTTCCATGGACCACCTGCTGTTTCGTCCACGTTCCCTGCAACACCCCGTTCGGATTGGCGTTCACGTCGCTGGTCTGGTAGCTGGTTTTGCCGGTGCTGTCCACCCACGTGTAGCTGTAGGCGTTGGACACCTTGCTGACCTCGCCGGTGCTCGGGTTCAGCACCGTCTGTTTGTCCAGCGCGTAGTCAACCCAGTCCGAGGCTGCCGTCGATCGTGCATTCATGCTCGCGTTCGCGTTGGCCATGGACATATCTGTCCCACGCTGCATCGTCGCCAAAAACTGTTGGTGCATCTGGTTCTGCACCGCCATCGACTGCTGGAACATTTGCCGGCTCGCAGCCATCGCCGCATTGGTGTTGGCAATGCTCTTCGCAATCGCCGCATTGGCCTGCTGCTGATTGCGATTCACCCAGGCCTGCTGCCAGTCCTGCCGGCCCACCGCGCCCATGCCCGGCGCGTCCCACAGGACCAGCATAGGCGTCAGCTTGCCCGAGGGCGCGCTATAGAAGCGCGTGCCTGCCGTGCACTGCGTCACGACCGAGTCGGGGCGGCTCGGCATTCCCTGCAAAATCGATTTCATCCCCGGATAGGTTGACTGGATGCAGTCCACCGTCACGCGCATCTCTCCTTCCATGGCGAAGGTCCCGTTCTGGAAGTTCACCCGCGCCCTCGCCAACTCGCGCGTCTGCTTCGGCGGAGTCATATGCGATGCCGCGTACTTCGGTGCGTAGACCGCCTCGGCGGCTGCCAACCCGCTCTGCGCCGCCTCATTCTCCGCGGCCGGTTCGGGAACGTCGGACACGTAGCTCAGATTCATCGTTGGGGCCAGGTACTTCAGAAATGCCTGCGCGCCGATCGCGCTCTTCAGTGCCAGACAGTCGCTTTGTCCCTGCGCGGCCAGCGGCCCGGTGCCAAATCGCCAGCCGATGGTCGGCACGCGCTCCATCACCGACAAGCCATCCTGGCTGGTCACGCGAAACACTGGAAACGGGGTCGGCACGCAGTTCCCACCCTGCATCAGCATGCCCTGGAAGTGCCAGCCCGCCGGAATCGTCACCTCGACCGCGTTCATATTGTTGAACGAAGGATCGACGATCTCCTGCTTCACGGGAGCTCCTCCGCCCCCCGCTGCCGCAGCGCCGCCGCCCATTGCCTCGGCACCCGAGCCTCCGGTCGCTGCACTCCCCGCCGCCGAAGATCTGCACCCAACCGCTAGACCGACCGCCAGACCGATCACCACATTCCGCGCAATCCGCATAGCCCTCTCCTCCGTCCAGATCCTGCTGTCAGGTGTAGGCGAGAAATCTACCAGAAACCCCTTACCTTTGGTCATCATTCCGTCACCGCCTGTCGTCATTGATCCGCGGTCGCGACCGTCGCTCGTGCCGCTTCATTCGCCCTGCACTCCAGAAACGCTTGCAGAATCAGCACCGCTGCCACCTGGTCGATGATGTGCTTCCGGTCGCGCCGGTCGGCTGGCGTTCGCCGGACTTGTCCGCTTTCATCGAGAATCCGATGCGCCTCCCAGGTCGTCAGCCGCTCGTCCATCAGATGTACCGCGATCCCGAATTCCGCACGCAGTTGCTCGGCAAACGCCTGCGCCTTGAGCGCTCGCGGCCCGACCTCGCCGGACATGTTCAGAGGATTGCCGACCACCGCCTCCGCGACCTCATGCTTTCGCAGTATCCGTCCGACGGACTTTATATCCGCGCGCGGAGTCTTCCGATAAATCGTAAGCAGTGGATGCGCGTTGCCTAGCGGGTCCGACAGCGCCACCCCAATCCGCTTGTCTCCCACATCGAACGCAGCAATCCGCCCCACCACTACGGCTGACGCGGCGTTGGCTTCAACAGCATTCGGATCGCGATCCAAACTCATCAGCCGAGTGTAGAGCATGCGCCCCGCAGAAGCTCGCCACAGCTAGCCGGCAATGGCAGGCTTCCCATCGCGCTCTTCGCGAGCGGCACCGGCGGCCTTTACCTTCTCATACTTGGCCTTCAACGTGTCCAGTTCGATATCGCTCAGCTTTTCAATATCGATCATGTGATTGCCGGCGCTATCGATCGCGCGAATCAGCTCATCCAGCTTCAGGTTCATGGCCCGTGCATCCCGGTTCTGCGTGTTCTGGATCAGGAAAACCATGATGAACGTGATCACGTTCGTCGCGGTGTTGGCCACCAGTTGCCAGCCGTCCGAGTAGTGAAAGATCGGCCCCGAAATGGCCCAGGCAATCACCAGGAAAGCACAGCCGGAGAACCCCCACTTCGATCCCAGCCATCCCGATGTTCCCGAGGCAAAGTGCCCAAACCAGTCGGCGGCCGGTGGCTTCTCCAATTCGATCAGTTGCTTCGCCATGAGTCCCTCGCTTTCATTGAGACACACAAAGCCTCGAAGGCGTTGCCGCCCAATCAAAATAAAGGGCTTGGATTGCGGATGGGTGGATAACTACACTGGCGGATAGCCATAGCCTTTCAGTCTTTTTCTGCAGATCTCAATCTCCTCTGCGGTAAACAGAGGATGCCACTTCGTTTCCTGCAGAATCACCGCCTCCACCGTCAAGTCCAGCCGCTCCCGCTCCCACAGTTTGGTAAGCCCGGCAGCATAGTCGGTGGAGTGAATGAATCGCTTGGCGGTCTGAAGCCCGCCCAGGGTTTTCAGCAGTTCGGAAAATAAAGGAGCGCTAAACCTACCCTCGCGCTTCCCGTCCAGCAAGACCTTTTGCATCCGCTCGTTGAATTCTTCTTCCAGCATGTCAGCCTCCAGGGAGTGCTCTGGCCCTAAGTCTGTCCTGCCCGAATTTTGTCTGTTCCGCTTGAATTGATCTAAGCCTGCATGGCTTCAATCGCCAACCCGACCCGCAACATTGTCTCCTCGTCGAAATGCCGGCCCATCACCTGCACTCCGATCGGCAGCCCGTCCTTCGTCTCGCCGCACGGCACGCTCAGTCCGCAGATGCCCGCGAGACTCGCGGCCACCGAGTAAATGTCCTCAAGATACATCTGCACCGGGTCGTCCGTCTTTGCACCCAGCCTAAAAGCCGGCGTCGGAGTGACCGGCGAGACGATCGCATCCACGTCGTGGAACGCCGTCAGAAAGTCGCCCGTCAGCAGCGTCCGAACCTGCTGCGCCTTGCGATAATACGCGTCGTAGTATCCGGCCGAGAGCGCGTACGTCCCCAGCAGGATACGCCGCTTCACTTCCGCTCCGAAGCCGTTCTCGCGCGTCTCGCGATACATCGCGGATAGCGTCTGAGCGCCCCCACTTCCCGCGCCGACACGCAGCCCAAAGCGCACCCCGTCAAAGCGCGACAAGTTTGCCGAAGCCTCCGCCGTCGCAATCACATAGTACGTCGGAATCGCATACTTGGTGTGCGGAAGCGAGATCGTTTTCACCTCGCAGCCCGCCGCGCGCAACCCATCCAGCGCCTTATCAATCGCGGCGCGAATCTCGGGATCGAGCCCTTCGCCGAAGTACTCTGTCGGCACTCCGATCCTCAGCCCAGCAACTGGCTTCGCGAGAGCGCCAACGTAGTCGCCCACCGGCCGGTCCGAGCTGGTCGCGTCCAGCTCATCCTTGCCCGCAAGCACGCTCAACATGGTCGCCGCATCGCGCACGTTGGTCGCAAACGG
>JALYIG010000074.1 GCA_030775885.1 Acidobacteriota bacterium
ATGCTGGAAGACGGTCCAGGGATCGCCAACTTTGGCCTCTGCTGTGGCGGAAACGGCAACACCGCCGGCATCCAGTACAGACTCGGAACCAGCAGCTCTCCGGCGAGCTATCCCTCCAACCCGGCACTCAAGTTGACACTTACCGCCAACGGGTTCCCTGCTGGTTGCTGCGTGGAGGTGTACGGCGTGCAACCTAATCTGAAAATCCCCTCCAGTGATCTCTTTTCGCTCGAGGTCCAACGCGACCTGGGCCACGCAATGACTGCCACCATCGGCTATGCCGGGGCGGTCGGTCATCACTACGCCCGCCTGGTCAATCAGAACTTTCTATACAACAATGCAAACACGCCCGTCTTTGCAGCGTACTTCGCGCAGACCGACTCGGGTGCCGCGTATAACTCGCTGAATGTTCAATTGCGCCGTCCCATGCGCAACAACATCAGCTACAGTTTCGTATATACCTACGCCAAGTCGCTCGATCAGGTATCGAACGGTGATTACGCCGATGGTGCCGCGAACCAGACCAACCCTGCATTCAACAACACCGAATGGGGACCGTCCGACTACGATATGAAACATCGCGTCGTAGCCACCGGCCTATACCAGTCACCGAAAATCCACACCGGCAACGCCATCGGCGATGCCCTCGTCAACGGTTTCCAGATCAACGGAACTTGGACCTGGCATACCGGTCTGCCCTGGACCCCAGTCACTACCAACCTCAACACGGTGCCTTTCCAAAATGGCGCCGCAACGCAGAATGTCGTTCGGCCAGTCGGTTACAACGGACAAGCCCTCAATAGTTGTTCGAACAGCGCGTTCACCAGCGGTTCGAATTTCCCCAACCGCACCAGTGGCAGCCTAAACGTTGGCGGAGCGAATTACTTCACGCAAATATTGCCGCCAACAGGCGGCTATAAGCCGGGCATCGGTAGAAACAGCTTCCGTGGCCCCTGCTACCAGGATGTTGATATGAGCGTGGCCAAGGAGTTCGCATTTGACCTTGGCGAGCACCACGATCTGTTCCGCATCCAGGCCAATATTTATAACGTCTTCAACCAACTGCAACTGCAGCCGTTGGGCAATGGGAACGGGAATAATATCAACAGCCAGTTCTTCGGCTATTCGCAAGGTGGGGACTCCGGGAGGAATATCGAGCTCTTGGCTCGAATACAATTCTGACCGGTTCACATCGAGGGGAGAGGCTGCATGGTCACGCAGCCTCCCCTCTATTTTGCCGTCAGCCAATCTGTAGCAGTTCGCTTGAGTCTCTTGTTCCAGTTTGGGGCGATCCATGAAGAGCTTTCCCGTACGACAAGCTTGGCGGATTGTGGGTGTCACGGCGCTTCTTCTCCTGCCATGCGCTCCTCTGTCCCATGCTCAGCAGTCCGAGCACATTGTTATCGACAGAAAAGCGCAGACCATGCCGTTTCCGCACTTCTGGGAACAGACGTTTGGCTCGGGGCGCGCCATTCTTTCGCTGCGTGAGAGCTATCGTCAGGACCTGCGGACGGTGAAGCAGGCGACCGATTTTCAGTCGGTCCGGTTCCATGGAATTCTGATGGACGAGGTGGGGCTCTACGATCCCGACCGAAAGACCATCAATTTCGCCCAGACCGCAGGCCAGGCGGGAACCGCATCGCAGGACAATTCCGTCTATAACTTCTCGTATATTGACCAGATTTACGACGGGCTGCTGGAGAACAGAATCCGGCCGTATGTGGAACTGAGCTTTACCCCAAAGAAGATGGCCTCCGATCCGGCGGCGCTGCACGCGTTCTGGTACAAGCAGAACGTGTCGCCGCCGAAGGACTATGGACTGTGGGATGCGATGATCCGCGCCTTCGCTGACCACCTCATCCAGCGCTATGGCCTGGAAGAAGTGGGCACATGGAAGTTCGAAGTATGGAACGAACCGAACATTGACTTCTGGGGCGGCAATCCGAAGCAGCCTACTTATTTTGAGCTGTACGACCACACCGCGCGCGCTTTGAAGAGTGTCTCTCCGCGCCTGCAGGTGGGCGGACCCTCCACCGCGCAGGCGGCGTGGGTGGGCGATTTTCTGGCTCATGCGAAGGCGCAGGATGTGCCGGTCGATTTCGTCTCGACCCATGTCTACGCGAATGACACGGCTGACAATGTGCTGCACACAAACGAGAATGTTCCGCGCGACAAGATGGTCTGGCGTGCCGTCCAGATGGTTCACGATGAGATTGTGCACTCCGCGTATCCGAACATCCCGCTGATCTTCTCCGAGTACAACGCGAGCTACGCGAACGAGCCGAACGTTACCGACTCGACGTTCATGGGGCCATGGCTGGCAAACAACATTCGGCTTTGCGATGGATTAACGCAAAGCATGGCTTACTGGGCGTTCTCCGACGTGTTCGAAGAGCAGGGGGTTGTGCGCACACCTTTCTATGGCGGCTTCGGACTGGTGGCGGCGGATCACATCCCCAAGCCGACGCTCAACATTTTTCGCATGCTGCACAAGCTGGGCGATCGCCGCATTGCGTCGGACTCGGACTCCTCGCTGGTCACCGAGACACCGGGTGGCGGACTCGCGATCGCGCTGTGGGATTACGCTCCTCCGACCGGGACAGGCGCCACCTACACCATGCCCAGCGGACCGGCCGGGCCGGCGAAGACGTTTGACCTCGAGTTGAAGAACGTCGCTCCGAGCGCTGTAGTGGAAGTTTGGCGGGTGGATGACGACCACGGCAACGTGGTGAAGGCGTTCGATGCGATGGGCAGGCCGCCGGCGACACTGACGCAGGAACAGGTGACGAAGCTGCGGGCTGCGGGAGAGATGTCGCCGCCGGAGCGCCTGCATCTCGACCATGGCAAGCTACACTTGACCGTGCCCGCCCACGGGCTGGCCGTTTTGGTGATTGCGAAGTAGCCGCCATGGATCGTCGCACGCTCTTGAAGTTCCTCGCGTCGTCTGCACTCGCTGGACGCGTATCCGCGCTTGAGGCTGCGGCTACGCCCCGGACGATCAGCAAAGCTGACGAAGCTTTTCTCGACGATATGCAGCGCCGAGGCTGTCTTTACTTTGCGGAACAGGCTAGCCCGCATACCGGCCAGGTGCTCGATCGCGTCACATGGCTGAACGCAGATGGCTCGCTCGACCCGCGCAAGATGGCGAGCATTGCGGCTACTGGCTTTGGGCTCACCGCGTTGTGCATCGCGCATAAGCGTAAATATCAATCGCAGGCAAAGATAGTCGATCAAGTCCGGCGCACACTTCAGTTTCACTGCAATACGATGCCGAACGAGCACGGCTTCTTCTGCCACTTCACGGACATTGAGACTGGCCAGAGTTGGCGCAACGTCGAATACTCTTCGATCGATACATCTCTTCTGTTGTGCGGCGTTCTCACGGCACGGGCCTACTTCAGTCACGACGCCGAGATTGTCCGGCTTGCGTCGACCCTCTACGAACGCGTCGACTGGCCGTGGATGCTTAACGGCGAGAAGACGTTCTCGATGGGCTATCGGGACGGTGCGTTCCTGAAATCGCGCTGGAATCACTACTGCGAACTGATGATGCTGTATCTGCTTGCGATTGGGTCGCCGACGCATCCCGTCGATCCGGACTGCTGGGATGCGTGGTCGCGTCCGATGATGAAGTTCGAGAACTTCAGTTACATCGGTGCAGCGGACCCGCTGTTCGTGCATCAGTACAGCCATGCGTGGTTCAATTTCCGCAACAAGCGCGACCGCCATGCCGATTACTTCGCGAACTCCACCGTGGCCACGCGCGCACACCAGGCTTTCTGCCTTTCGCTGCATGCGCCGTACTCGCTCAACAACTGGGGCATATCGGCCTCCGACTCGCAGCATGGATACACCGCGTGGGGAGGTCCGGGCGTCCGCGATCCTGGAAGGAGAGACCCGCACCGGGGCTTTGGCGGAGTCGATGGATCGGTGGTGCCGTATGCCACTGCGGGCTCGCTGCCATTTCTTCCGCAAGACTGTATGCGGGTACAGCATTGGCTGCACGATACCTATGGCGCCCGCGCGTGGGGCCGCTATGGCTTTTGCGACGCGCTCCATCCGCAAGCCAACTACTACGATCCCGATGTGCTGGGCATCGACCTGGGCATTGGGGTTCTGATGGCCGAAAATCTGCGGACCGGGTTTGTGTGGGAGACATTCGCCCGGAATCCGGAGGTCGGGATTGCGATGCAAAGGGCCGGCTTCCACGGCGAACTAAGAATCCAAGGCTAAAGCCATTGATTTCATTAGGCATTTATAGCGGGCCAAAGAGGGTGTTGAAAAAAGTCATTTGCACAACCCATGAATGACCTCAGCGGCTAAAGCCGGATTGCAAATGCGGCACTTACGGCACGGATAAATCTGCGCCCTCAACAAGAGCGACTTTTTGAGCAGTTTCTAAAGCCCGCTGCTACTCCAAGAAGGGAGAGGCGGGCGGTTTTCAGCAGCGAATAGAAGCCGTGCACATTTGGCTTGAGTTGTGGCGTGGCTGAACAGGCTGCGGGAAAAAGGTCGATGCGGCTGGAGAGAGCGTACCTCAGGGGCTAAAGCCTGGTTGGTTCTTCGGCTCTTACGGCACGGATCAATCCGTACCTTTAATCAAGGCCGAGTTTTTCAGCACCCTGTAAAGCCGCAACCCGCTTTGCGATACACCCTCGAATCACATAACAGAGATGGTCGGTTGCAATCGGGTACGTCAGGAAAGCATCTTCTTGACCGTCTCTTCCGGACTGTGATTCTGCCGTGTGAAGGATAACTGCGACATCCCGTGTCTCGGATTGATTGCGGAGTGCGCGGCATACCTCATAGCCGCTCATATCCGGGAGATTCAAATCGAGAAGCACGGCATCGACGCGTTGCTGCCGTGCGGCGGTTAGGCCGCTTGCACCGGTAAGCGCATAGGTTGCGGTGAAGCCGGAAAGCTGTAAGAGCTCCGCGAGGCCTTGGGCATGCGGTTCGCGATCGTCGATTACCAGGACCTTGAGTTCGTGCTTCTTGGTCATCATGCTATGACTTCCTGACGTTTCGCGTTCCTGCGCGGGACCTTCCAGCCGAGAACGCTCGCCCCTGCATGATACCCCCTTGAGGGCAGGAGGGTTGACTAGCCTCCAAATGTCCGAGAAGCCCGTTTCTCGTCCACTTGGAACGGCGGGTTTGCGCATTTTGTTTGAATTCAATAGGATGCGCATAAGCTAAGACTGCATTGGGCCATGGAGCCCCTTCACGGTATCGCGCCGTGACTCACTGGCATTGGGTGGCCGATATATGAGCCGCTTACCTCGCCATTCGCGTTTGAAGTAGGTTCCCATGCCAGACATCCTCTCAGGCTCTCCTGCGGGGCGCAAGGGTATCGTCCGGGGTCACTTTACCGCAAAGGCGACTTTGCAGGCGGTTCAAATGGAAAGGCAACAAATACCTTGGCTAACCCACGGGATTTGGCGGGAGATCACGGGAAATAACTGGAGTTCTTGGGATGTCAGCAAATGCCAATATGCCGTAACTAATGCCCGAGTACAAGGCAAGGTTGACCGCATACATGACCGTCGTTGAGATTGCGCCCCACGGGTGAACGTCGCCTTCTGGATCGAAGCCAGAGTCAGAACAGATCGCCCCTGCCATGATCCCGGGCAACATCATCCAAAACGGAACCGGAGTAATCGCGTCTCGAAGAGCCAACAGTTTCAATGCAAGCACCACACAGCAGCCCACGCTCAGCGCGATCCACTTTCGGCTCATACCAGCCGTCCTCTCAGGCTCTCCAGCGGGGCGCAAGGGCATCGTCCGGGCCACTTTACCGAAAAGGTGACTTTGCAGGCGGTTCGGCCACCTGTAGTAGAGACGCCTAGTTGCTCAAAAGCCCGATTCAGCGGCAGTTGGTGAAATTGCGGCTTAACCCGCAGTTTGATCGAGGCCTAGGCTATTAATTATGGTCGAGAAGGCTGATAAAGGGTGACGTATGCGCTGGATAGTGACTCCGATCGTTCTTGCAGCAAGTGTCACAAGTACCTGGGCACAACAGCCGCCCTCATCCACGACTTCGCCGGATTTCTCTATCGTTTCAATCAAACGGAGTGCAGGCACTGGGCAGAGTGGCATTCTCTA
>JALYIG010000075.1 GCA_030775885.1 Acidobacteriota bacterium
CGACTTCGCCAACCGCGCTCGCTTCCGCCGCCAGAATCTCCTCCGGTGACTTTGTTCCCGATCCCTCTTCTGCCAAGGAACCGGGTCCCTCCTCCACGGAATCGGGTGCCCCATCCAAGGAACCGGGTGCCCCATTCATGGCAGCTTCACCGCCATGAGTGGGTTCAACCACAGCCTCAGGCCGTACCTCACCCTCTTCGTACTGACCGAAGTAGTGCCGCACTGCCACCGAAATCTTCTCCAGGGTCTTCTCGCCGATCCCTGGAATCTCTTCCAACTGCTCCGGCGTCATGTCCGCCAGTTCCTCGACCGTAGTGATGCCCGCGGTAATCAGCTTCTCCAGCACCGCCTCGCCCAGCTCCGTAATCTGCTCCACTGGAGTGGTCGGCCCGCCGCCCATCGCCTGCATCTGCTGCTCGACTTCCTGGCGCTTCTCTTCCTCGCTCTTGATGTCGATCTTCCAGCCCAGCAGCTTTGCCGCCAGCCTTACGTTCTGACCCTTCTTGCCAATCGCCAGCGACAACTGCGTGTCGTCAACGATCACTTCAATCTGCTTGTCCGCCAAATCCACAATTGACACCCGGCTCACCTTCGCCGGCTGCAAAGCCTTCTCGGCAAACGTCGTAATCTCTTCCGAATACTCAATAATGTCGATCTTCTCGCCACGCAACTCGCGGATAATCGACTGCACGCGCATGCCCTTCATGCCCACGCACGCGCCAACCGGATCAACGTCCTTGTCGCGGCTCATCACCGCAATCTTGGTCCGCTCGCCCGCCTCGCGCGCAATCGCACGAATCGTCACCGTGCCGTCGTAAATCTCCGGAACTTCGCTCTGGAACAAATTCTGTACCAGCGTCGGAGCTGCACGGCTCACGATAACCTGCGGACCCTTCGCCGCCCGATCCACGCGCAGCAGCACCACTCGTACCCGCTCGCCTACGGCAAACTGCTCCAGCCGGCTCTGCTCGCGCTTCGGCATCCGAGCCTCGGCCTTGCCCAGGTCGAAGATCACATCCATCGGCTCCAGCCGCTTCACCGTCGCGTTCAATACTTCACCTGCGCGGTGGTTGTACTCCAGAAACACCGTGTCCCGCTCCGCTTCGCGCACCTTCTGGAAGATCACCTGTTTTGCCATCTGTGCCGCGATCCGGCCCAGGGGGGAAGTGTCTTTGTAGAAGCGCAGCTCTCCGCCCACCTCAACCTCGGGTGCCAGTTCACGCGCTGCCTCCAGCGTCATCTGGTTGATCTCGTCCTCAACCTGCTCCGGCCCCTCAACTACGGTCTTGAACACGTAGGCCCGAATCTCGCCGGTTTCTTTATCCATCTCGGCGCGCATGTTTTCCTGCGTCTTGTAATACTTCCGCGTCGCCAGCGCAATCGCATCCTCAACCGCGCCCACTACAATCGCGGGCTCGATGCCCTTATCCCGGCTCAACGTCTCAATCGACTGATACAGAACACTCGCCATCTGATTCCTCACCCTTCAGCTGCTACCTACTATTTAGTTGTGTGCCGCTTTTGCTTGTCATTCTGACTCTGAGCAAAGCCGAAGAGGAAGAATCCCCGCATTTGCTCCTGCCCAAATCCCGTTTCGTGGCGGAATCCTGTCGTACCTTCCACCGGCCACTTACCACTCCGTCGTCAAATTCGCCTTCTCCACATCCTTCAGCGGAATCTCCATCACGCTGTTCCCTGTTCCCTGTTCCTTGTTCCCTTGCTTCTTAGCCTTGCCCTTTTGTTTCACGGCCGCCAGGTCGATGCTAAGCACGCCATCTGTAAAACCTGTCAGCCGCCCCGTCCACACCCGGTTATTCTTCACAGGAGCAAAAGTCTTCACCTTGATCAAACTCCCAGCAAACCGCTCAAACTCTTCCGCCGTCTTCAGCGTCCGTTCCAGCCCCGGCGACGAAACTTCCAGTGTGTACTCGCTTCCAGGAATCACATCCTCAACATCCAGAAGCGTCCCAAAGTCCGTCGCAAACGCCGCGCAATCCTCATGGGTCACGCCAGAAAGCAGTTCCACAGGAACGCCTTTGGGCAAGTCTTCAACTTCACCCGCCTCGGCCCGTTCTTTCAATCGCTTCCGTTCAGCCGCATCCTTCTCCAGAAAAACCCGCAGCGACCGGCTCTTCCCGCCGCCGCCAAACTCAACATCCACAACCTCCAGATGGTGCGACGCCGCAACCCTCTCCGCCAGCGCCCGAATTTCATCCATCTGCACTGCCATAAGTCCCGTTATGCCCCTTCGTCTGTCATTCCCGAACGGAATCTGCTTCTGTCCTGCCTTGTCATTCTGAGCGGAGCGAACAATCCCCGCATTTGCACCTGCCGTTGCTCGTTTTTCGCGTTCAACCGCGAAACCGTCTTTGGAGCAACAAAAAGTGGGCTCTCGCCCACTCATCTCTTCCGCCATTTCTGCCGGTACGATCACGGCTTACTACCGAACAGCGGAAAAACGGGGACCCCGGCGCGCATACTATCGCCAAGGCGAAACCACATACTCCGTTATCATACACCGCTTTCCCATTCCAACTCAATCTGACGGTTCCGCCCGGTCTCTTCCAATTCCACCTCTCGCTTGCCTTTGCCAATGCCCTTGCCCCGGGGCCTTTTCCTCCGTTTGTCATTCCCCAATGGAATCTGCTCTTGCCCTCGCTCTAGAACCTCGACCTCGAACCTGGAATACAATCAACCAAACCCTCGCGCCTCCAATCAACCACCCGCACCAGCGACCTCGAACCCAAAACGAAAGCCAATGATCACTACTCCCATTCCCGAAGCGCTCACCTTCGACGATGTCCTCCTCGTCCCCGCATACAGTGAAGTCGTACCTACACAGGTCAGCACTCAAACCCAGCTCACCCGCAATATCAGTCTGAACACGCCGCTGGTGTCGGCCGCCATGGACACCGTAACCGAGTCGCGTCTCGCCATCGCCATGGCCCAGCAGGGAGGACTCGGCGTAGTCCATCGCAACCTCACCATCGCCCAGCAGGCAGGCGAGATCGACAAGGTCAAACGCTCGGAGTCCGGCATGATCGTCGACCCCGTCACCATCTCGCCCGAGCAGCCCATCTCCGATGCCCTCGACCTCATGCGACGCTTCAAAATCTCCGGCGTTCCGGTCACCAAGAACGGCCGCCTCGTCGGCATCCTCACCAACCGCGACCTCCGCTTCGTCTCACAGACAGACATCCCCATCGACGATGTGATGACCAAAACCAACCTCATCACCGTCCCCGTCGGCACCACGCTCGAGCAGGCCGAAGACATCCTGCACCAGCACCGCGTCGAGAAACTCCTCGTCGTCAACGACGACTACGAACTCAAAGGCCTTATCACCGTAAAAGACATTCAGAAGAAGTTGAAATACCCCAACGCCAGCAAGGACGAAAAGGGCCGCCTGAGAGTAGCCGGAGCCATCGGCGCAACCGGCGATTTCCTCGAGCGTGCCGCCGAACTGATTGCAATGAGAGTCGACGCACTCGCTATCGACTCCGCCCACGGCCACTCCTCGCGCGTCCTCGAAGCCGTCCGCGAAGTCAAAAAGCGCTTCCCCAACACCGATCTCCTCGCCGGAAACGTCGCCACCTACGACGGGGCCATGGCCCTCATCGACGCCGGCGCGGACGCTGTCAAAGTCGGCATCGGCCCCGGCTCCATCTGCACCACCCGCATGGTCACCGGCGCCGGTATGCCTCAGATCACCGCCATAGCCGAAGCTTCTCGAGCCGCATCGAAACATGGCATCCCCATCATCGCCGATGGCGGCATCAAATATTCAGGCGACCTCACCAAGGCCATCGCCGCCGGAGCCAACGTAGTCATGATTGGCTCCCTCTTCGCCGGAGTCGACGAGTCACCCGGCGAAACCATCCTCTACCAGGGCCGCTCGTTCAAAGCCTACCGCGGCATGGGTTCGCTCTCCGCAATGTCGCAAGGCTCGGGCGAACGCTACTTCCAGTCAGCCGAAGACATGACCAGTTCCGCCACAGCCGACCGCCCCTCCATCACCGCGCGAGAAACCGCCGGCTCCAACCGCATGGCCAAGTTCGTCCCCGAAGGCATTGAGGGCCGAGTCCCACACCGCGGCCCGCTCGAAGCCATGGTCTATCAGCTGGTTGGCGGCCTCCGCTCCGGCATGGGCTACCTCGGCTGCGGATCGATTGAAGATCTACAGTCCAACGCCCGCTTTATCCGCATCTCCAATGCCGGACTCCGCGAGTCGCACGTGCACGACGTCATCATCACCCGCGAAGCGCCAAACTATCACGCGGAATAAGTAACCTTTGTTGATCACTTTTGTCGGCATCGCGTAATTCTTTCCCGCCATTTCTTTCGCGTCGCTGGTCGCAGCCAGTCAAGTCACACAAACAATGGGTTCTCCGGTTTGGCACCTGGGTTGCTAACAAACGGTGTGAGCCCTTCTTCTGCGCGCTCGCATTCCAGCCCCGGAGAACGTGATGTCTGCTTCGCCGTTGACCTACTATCCTCCTCAAGCCCTTCAGCCCCATCGGCCGAGGAAATTGATCAACGAGTGGATCGCCGTCTTCGCCGCGCTCGCCTTCGTCGCCTGCACTTCGACCGCTTTCATGGGCTGCCGCACCACTCAGGCCATCGTCGACGTCGTCTGGAAGGCGCTCTTCGGCACATGGCATGCCAACAGACTTGGCTTGGTTAACGCGCTCTGCCGCAAGGAGGGTCACTTTTACGGATACGGAATTATCAGCCTGATCTTCCGCAACGCCTGGTACAGAACCGCCAAATCACACGACTGGATTTCCAGAAACTGGCTACCCCTTTTCGCGGGAACCATGGCAGTCATCTCAACGTTTATGGTTTCAGGCCTCGACGAGTTGCATCAGCACTTCGTGCCAGGACGCATTGGATGTCTCAGCGACGCTCTCATCGACACCGCAGGCGCACTCTTCATCAATGTCGCATTCTGGTCGATTCGCGCCCGCCGCCGCAGACAGGCCATCTTAGCGTAGCCGCAGACTCAGACACATGTGATTAGGTTGAAACGGCCGAACTGGTAGCCTAGAGCGATGCGTTCGGTTTTCTTCTATATGCCATCGCGCACGTCATCGCGAGACGCGGCTGACTGGCGATGGTTGCTGAAAGTCTGGCTCCCCGTCGTGATCGCCATTGCGGTCATCTGCACAGAATCAACCAGCACATTTTCCTCGCAGAACACCAGCAGTTGGCTGCGTCCAATTCTTGAGCGCTGGTTCGGCACATTCCAGGACAATACCTGGGAGTTGTTCCACCATTATCTGCGCAAGTCCGGTCACTTCGTTGGTTACGGAACGGTTGGGCTAACATTCCTGCGCGCCTGGTTGCACACGCTCGCTCGTCGCGGCATACCCACGCTGCTTTCCTGGCGTCTCGAATCGTCGATCCTTGCCATCCTGTCGACGGCAATCGTCGCCACAGGCGACGAGTTCCACCAGACTTTTCTGTCCGGCCGAACTGGCACGCCGGTCGACGTCCTGCTCGATACCTGCGGAGCGACCACGCTATGTCTGCTGGTCTGGCTCATTTGCTGGAGCAGGAGAACGCCCGAAGAGCTAACCCTCTAGCGCCGCAGCGAGCCCCTGTAGTGGGTGTCGAAAGCCATTGCATCGAACCGGTGCCGCGGCACGAACCCAAATCGCTCGTACAGTCCAACCGCCGCCTTATTGGATTCGGTCACGGTAAGCGTGAGCGCCTCAAAGCCCGCATCGACCAGCGTCTGCGAGCTTTTTGCAAGCAGCGCGCATCCCAGCCCGCGCCCGCGATATGCCTTGGCGATGCAGAGCTGCGTGACGTGCGCAACATCCGGAGCTACGCGCGAACACAGGATCATGCCCACCAGAGCGCCGCTCGATCGTTCGCGCAGCATCCACGAGAAGTTGGCTTCGAAGACGCCGCAGCCTGGGAAGCGCACAATGTTATGCAGAAACCGTAGCGAGCCGTGCAGCGTTCTGTACTGGTCGTTGATTGCGGCATCCGCATGGCCGACATACGAGGCGTAGACCAATTCGCCCGCAGCCTGGTAATCGTGCGCCACCCATCGTGAAAGATCCAACTCGGACGGAATTGAAATTGGCGTCTGCCCAATCGCCGGCGAGGCGCGCAGATCGCACTCCAGAAATAACCGCGGATATAGCGTGAACTCAGGACCGTCGAAGATGTCGGCAAATTCTCCGGCATCGAACAGAAGAAGCTGCGACTCAACCCGGTCCACCGCGGGCGAATGGCGCAGCATTTCCAGCATGTGGTCCAGCAGCACCCGAGTGGTGTTGGCGTCGGTCATCGATCGGTGTCCCGCGGCAAAAGCATCGCCGATCACAGCCTTGTGCCCTTCGTAAACGCAGAATGTGTAGCCGCAAACGCGTCCCTGATCGAGCGCAACGAAGCCATGCAGGATGCGCGACTCCAGATACTGCAGCAACAGTTCCGTCGAACTCCTATAGTCCCAGCGCAGCCGTTCCCGCCAAAGGGCGGCCTCCTGCTCCAGCAACGGTCGCAGTTGACGCGCAGAGAAGTGCCTCAGGTCGAGCACTTCGATCTCCCGGGCAACTGGCAAACTGGACATAGGGACCCCGGCCGTACTTGGCCTCTGGCTTCGAACCAAATTACCTGTCAAATCGTGGTTCGTCGAGTTCCGTCGTTTGACCCGACGCAAAAATTGTCTCTGCCTTATTGCTTTGCGAAGACTCGATACACTTCCAGCCCCTGCGATTGATAAAGAAACAGCGGCTCGTAGACGCGTCCGGCAAGCCATTGCTCCAACTGCGTGGTCTGGTTGGCCGGAATGACCAGCAGATGTTCGCCCGAAGGGATGGCGACACCGCGGCTACAGTCTTCTTCGGTCGGGCGAGGCTTGGCCGATGGCTCGCAGTAATCGATCGGCTCTTCATCGCGATAGAAGGCGATGCCGTAGACCAGGTCGCGCCGGACGCCCTGGAATGCGACCGGCCGAATATCCGGCGCCAGCCGCTGCATCTCTCGCGCCAGCGGCCGAGCCGAATAATTCAAGTCGAGGTCCTTGCCGTGGAAGCCAAGCAGGAACACCATCGCCGCGAATACAGGAAACAGTGTGGCGTTACGTACGTGCGAGATGCCGCCCAGCCGTATCGTCTTCACCACAGCAAAGAACACCAGCAGCGCGGCGGCCCCAGCGCACACCAGCCAACCGGCGGACGGCACCAGCGTCTCGTAGGTCATGTGCTGGGGTGAGAGCACAATTACGAAGGTGACCACAGCACACATCGCCGCATGCGACCAAAGCAGCCAGTTTGGAAGTCCGTTGCGCCGGATACGGTTCAGATAGTCGCCCGTAAGAATCGTGACCGGCGCGATCGAAGGCAAGATATAGCCCGGCAACTTCGACTTCGAGAAGGTGAAGAACAAGATGGGGAACAACGCCCAGAGAATCAGGAACTCCGGGAATGCATCGCCCGCGCGCGAGTGGCCGAGATAGCGCTTCGGATTGACGCGCACCCTCCATTCCGCCATCGCCGCGCTCATCGCTTCGACCACGGCGCGAATCGCCATCACCGTCCATGGCATCAGACCGATCACCAGCACCGCAAAGTAGTACCAGAATGGCTGGCGATGCTGATACAGATTGGTCGCAAACCGCTCGAGGTTGTGTTCAAGAAAGAAGAAGCGCAGGAACGTCGGATTCTCCCGCTGCACCGCGATGTACCACGGCAGCACCATCACCAGGAACAGCACCACGCCCGGAATCCAGATGGTGCGGCGCAACACGGACCACTCTCGCCTGAGCCCCAGAAACAATAGAATGATGCCCAACGCGAGGAACGGAGCAACCGGGCCCTTCGCCAGCGTCGCCGCGGCACCGAAAAAATAAAGGTCGAAAAGCCAGAATTTTTTGCCCGTCTCGTACCATGCGTACCAGCCCAGCATCCCGATGGAGAACGGCGCGGCAAGCTGCATGTCCGTCGAGGCGCCCCGTGCAAAGCCGATAATGGCCACGCAGGAAGCCGTAATCAGCGCGGCATCAAGCTGGCCTCCAGGGCGGAAGCGGCGCATGTGCAGAAAAATCATGATCACCAGCAGAAACGCGCCCGATGCCGCAGGCAGGCGAGCCGACCAGTCGGAGACGCCAAACTCCTTGAAGAAGCTCATCGCCCGCCAGTAATATAGAGCCGGTTTTTCCAGCCACGGATGGCCGTAGAGGATCGGCGTCACCGTTCCAGCGTCCAGGCAGCGGAAAGAGTCCTTGAAATCTTTCGGCGTCACGCCGCGTGGAACCACTTCAGCATTCAGTTGCTGGCACACCTGGTTGTGAGTCTGCAGCATTTCGCGTGCAATTTGCGCGTAGCGCGGCTCGTCAGCGCCCACCAATCCCACCTGGTCGCCGCCGAAGATCGGCACCAGTCCGTACCCAAGCAGGAACGTAGTCATCACCAGCAGGACGACGAACTCCCACGGATTCTCTCCGCGCAGCCTGAGAAAGCGCGCACGCAACCAGGCAAACACAGCATTGGGTTTCGCTGCGCCCTCAACGGCGGATTGGGAAGAATCGGTCAAAACATTCATTGCAGCGACAGGCTGAGCGAGACAAGGCTACCAGAGTCCAGGTCTGGGTGGTGCGCCCAAACAGACGCGCCGTACCTAAGCGAAGGTGGCATTGACCGCCTTCAAGGTCTCGGCTCCGCAGGCTGGGTTTCGAGCTTGGCACTTTCAGCCGCGGCCTTTTCATTCCGCTTCTGCTCGCGTTTGCGGGTCCTGGCTAGCAACTCGTCCATGCGGCCGGTCAGCCTTTCCGAGCGGTCGATGGCGAAGGTAAGTTCGGGAACGTGACGCACCCCCATGCGGTCGCGCAGCATGGATCGGATGAAGGCACGCGCAGCCATCAGACCGGCCAGCGTCGACTCCTCCTCCTCCTCGCTTCCGTGTACGGCAACGAAGACCCGGGCGCTCTTTCCGCCGGGAGCAAGCACTACGTCGGTAACGTAGCTGGGCGCGATCCGCGGGTCGGATAGCTCGCCTTCAAGCATCGCCCCGATCTCATCGGAGAAAGTGTTGGCGACGCGATTACGGTGGTACGTTCGGGCTCTTTGTTCAGGCATAACTCATCTTTCCAGCAACACTCAAGGATAACAAATTTGCAGGCCTGCCGCGCCTTTGCGGCTTAGTCGATCATCTCGACGTACGAGTCAACGATCTCCGCGCCCAGCCCATTCGTCAGCCGGTGCAGGGCATCGTCAAGCTCCCGCATCTGGCCCACCAGATAATCCGATGAGCCAGAGATGGCCACCAATCCCAGAGTCGCGCGATTCCACAGGTTGGCGTCGTCAACTTCCGCGATACCAACATTAAAGCCGTGCCGAATCTTGTCCTTGATCGAGCGCAGCACCTGCCGCCGGTCCTTGATCGACTGTGCATGCGGAATGGAAATCTCGACGGTCAGCTTGGCGATCGCCATAGTTCAAGAAACCCCAGAACGAGTCGTGTCTCGTTGTCGTGTCTTGCTGTCGTATCTTCGTGTCGTGTCGTACTGTCGTGTTTTGTTAAGGACACGGCTTCAGC
>JALYIG010000076.1 GCA_030775885.1 Acidobacteriota bacterium
GATTTGAACTTGACCACGTAAAAGGCGCCATCCGAGGCACGCATTAACTGTGCTTGGGATCCCCCGCGCATCTTACGAATGTGCTGAACTGCATAGAGTGGCTGCGGTTGGCCGACACGCAGAGGTAGAGGTATATGAGTGGATTCGTCCGGTATAGGAACGGCGATCATTTCGGTTTATCCATGAGGAGAGTGGGGCTGATTTGAGTGCAACTGCGGAGAAGAGGTGTAGGGTGGTGAGGATGGCGCTGGGGGTGGCGCCCGAGTAAATTGGGAGAGACTGCGGAGTTATTTGGTGGGTAAGCGCTGGATTTCAGCAGTGTGCGAGGGGTCTTCACTCTCGCCCGTCCAAACATGAACGCGAAGCTTGCCTTCATAGACTTCAAGAAATACTTGCACTGGCTGCACGCCTCCGGGGTCGCCGGGAAAGCCGTCAACTGCAATCTCCAGGCCTCCGGGATGAGCTAGTTCGTAGGGCTTCAGTTCCAACCTCATGTTCTTCTCCTACAGATTCAAAAACCAACCGCGCTCCTGTACCGTGACTCGCCAGGTAACGACCGTGACGGTTCCATGTTGTTGCCAGTACTCCCGCGCATCTCTTAGCATGTCCGTGGCGCGTCGCGCGTTCTGCATCCAATCGCCAAGGTAATTGCTGAGGCGTGAGCCAGATTCCACGCGCTTACCGTCGAGAAGTACATTCCAGATGAATTGGGAGCGCCTCATCAAACCTGTTCCTTGCGACGGTCGGCTCCCGATTGGAAACGCCGACACCTCTGAGCATCGCGAGAGCGGCCATGCTCCTCCCCCAAGATCGAAACTTCTTGCTCATCGGCATTGAACACGACGGATTGCCTGCCGTCGATAAAACGAAGCTGGAGCCAGCGAAAGATGTAATCATGAATGGACTTGGCATAGCCAAGTTCTGGCTGCTGCGTCCAACCGCTCGGCTCGAAGCGCGTATGCGAGAACTTGTCGCAGAGCAACTTGAGGGGAACACCGTGTTGCAGCGCCAGCGAAATGCTGATGGCAAAGCTGTCCATCATTCCGGCAAGCGTCGAGCCCTCTTTTGCCATGATGACGAAGATTTCCCCTGGTTGGTGGTCGGGATAAAGCCCCACCGTGATGTAGCCTTGGTGACCGGCGATTGTGAAGGTGTGAGTGATGGACGGGCGCTCATCGGGCAGGTGGTGACGCACTGCTGGTGGGGGAGACTGGGCGTTCATTTGGCTTACGCCACCCGGCACCGAGTTTCGTTCTGAAGCGGGTGATGGCATTTAGGATTCCTCCGACAATTGCGGAAACGGTGAAAACTGAACTCTTCGAAACGAGCGCCGATGTTCTGTCCGCATGAGGCCGATGCTTCGAGGGAGCATGGCCAGCGGGCTTGAGTTCGCGACGGATGGCTGCCAGCGCCCGCTCGATCGGTTCGACATGGCAGATTGCTCTGAGCTCCGATCCAGTAGCTGTCTTCTGCCAGACCCCAATCGTGTAAACGGGCTCCGCACCCGGACCGGAAGATTTCAAAATGTGAAGAGCGAATTCCGAATTGGGCATCTGTCGACTCCGATGACTTAGTTTGCAAGCACGAGTTCCAAACGAACTTGTGGCCCTGAAAATGTTGATGTTGGTTAAAAGCAGAAATGACCGCGTCTGTAGGGGGACCCGATGGAGGGGTGAACTACTTTGTCTGTAGAGATTCGGATTTGACTTGCCAGGGCAGCAACTCAAGCCATGCCCATCGCGGCACTCTGAAACTCCTACCGTCAAATAGTGTTCCCGTCGCCACGCCATCGGGCCATACCGTATGCTCTTGAGCCCGGTACCAGGTGCCGCGCATGAGAACGTCGATTGGATTCTGAGTGTTCATGTCTTTCTCAGGGGTAATTTAGTCGACGGTGATTTTCACCGTCTCGCCAAAGGGAGCGATTCTCCTTGAATCCGTGACCCAGAGGACCGGATACGAGGGAGGAGGATTTGGATAGTCGTAGCAACACAAGTCGGTTAGGTAAATGAGACACACAGGCGAAATACCGTTGGCTTCGACCCACTGAAAGACCGGACGAAAGTCGGTCCCGCCGCCGCCTTTTGCTTCAAGCACAACAGGTTCAGATGGGCCGAATTCCTGGGTTCCATTTACCGCAGCGTCACAATACACAACATGAATGGCTTCCGGTTTTGCCTGGTCAGAAATCGCAGTAATCTCGCCCGCAAACTGCTTGAGTTCTTCCTCTCCTATCGATCCAGAGGTGTCTACGCCGATCACGATCTGTCCAACGCCTTCGCGATGTACTGAGGGCAGGTACAAGCCGGATGCAACAAAGCGCCGGTTTGGGGGAGACCACCTGTAATCGGAAGGTGTGGTCGCAGCGACAAAGTCTCGCAGGATTGCGCGCCAGTCCTGCTTGGATTCACGGCTTTCCCTGAGATGCCGGTCTACATCTGCCGGTTGATGGCCGCACATATTGGAGGATCTGACGGCTTGCTCAGCGGCGATATACCATTCGTGCTCCTGGCGCTTCGTTTCTGCCTCGGAGGCCGGATCCCCCGAATCGTCAGTTGCATCTAGAACTTCGCCGATGGACCAAGGACCAGGGGGAGGGTTAGTCTCGCCGGTGCCTTGCGCCGTTTTATCGGCTCCGTGACTTTGGGAATTTCCCGTTGATGGCGCTGGCTGCGGCGTTCCGTTGCCGTTACCTCCTTGGGGGGCTGATTGCTGTGGGCCTGATCCGCCTGGACACGGTGGAGACTGTTTGGATGAGCCACCATCACCGCCGTTCTTAAGC
>JALYIG010000077.1 GCA_030775885.1 Acidobacteriota bacterium
GCACCGGCGTCTCCGGCGGCGAAGAAGGCGCGCGCTTCGGCCCGTCGATCATGCCCGGCGGAAATCCCGACGCATGGCCGCACGTAAAAGAAATCTTCCAGGCGATATCCGCCAAGGTGGAAGACGGCACTCCTTGCTGCGACTGGGTTGGCGAAGACGGCGCGGGCCACTACGTGAAGATGGTTCACAACGGCATCGAGTACGGCGACATCCAGCTCATCTGCGAGGCCTACCAACTGCTGAAGGATGCCCTCGGCCTCACCGCCGACGAGCTTCACGACGTCTTCGCTGAGTGGAACAAGGGCGAGCTTGATAGCTACCTGATCGAAATCTCGACTACCATCTTTGCCAAGAAGGACGACGATGGCCAGCCGATGATCGACAAAATCCTCGACACCGCCGGACAAAAAGGCACCGGCAAGTGGACCGCGATCTCCGCGCTCGACCTCGGCATGCCGCTCACGCTGATCGGCGAGAGCGTCTTCGCACGCTGCCTTTCCGCGTTGAAGGACGAGCGTGTCGCGGCGTCCAAGGTGCTGAACGGTCCCACGGCGTCTAAGACAGTCGCCGAAAAGAGGGGGCTGATTGAGGACGTTCGTCGCGCTCTTTACTGCTCCAAGATGATCAGCTATGCGCAGGGGTACATGCTGCTTCGCGCCGCCGAAAAGGACCAGGGATGGCACCTTAACATGGGCGGCATCGCGCTGATGTGGCGCGGCGGCTGCATCATCCGCTCCGTCTTCCTCGGTGACATCAAGGCCGCCTTCGACAAGGATCCCAACCTCACCAACCTGCTGCTCGACGGCTTCTTCTCGAGTGCGCTGAACAAGTACCAGGGAGGCTGGCGCAAGGCAATCATCCACGCCATCGAGATCGGCGTTCCCACTCCGGCTTTCTCGACTGCACTTGCCTTCTACGACGGCTATCGCAGCGAGCGTCTGCCTGCCAATCTGCTCCAGGCCCAGCGCGACTTCTTCGGCGCCCACACCTACGAGCGGGTCGACAAGCCACGCGGCGAGTTCTTCCACACTAACTGGACTGGACGCGGCGGACGCGTCTCCTCTTCCACCTATAACGCGTAGATCAGCGGATCGACCAAAAAGAGCCAGTCCGCACGCAGCGGGACTGGCTCTTTCAATTCCGCCGGGTTGAAGCCGCGACTGAGCTGCTTACTGCTGGATTTTTTTCCAGGCGTCGAACGTGTAGATCCCGACAATCACCACGGTCAGCACCGCCGACAGGGTTCCCAGCGTGCGAATGTACGGGGTAACCGTGTTGATTTTGCGAATGATCGACGTTTGCTGCTGTTTCTCATTCGCATTGATGTCTTCCAGAAAAAGCTGGTTCTCCTCATAACGGGTCAGCGTCCCGTTATAGGCAAGCAACGCCAGAAACAGTCCAGTCAAAACAGCCCAGACGATGACTAAGGCAGGTAATACGTTCATCATAAGAAACCTCCCTTAAGCGCTTGCTTCGCCGGCGCTTCGAAGCAGAACACGAGTGCGGTCGCCGACGCGACGTCGGGCTGGCCCAGCCGACGGTCATATCATAGCCCGATTTGATCTCCTGAATCCAGAATTTCCTGTGAGCAGCGACACAGGTGTTGTCAGGGCAGGTGCCGGTCTAGCGAACCAGCGTTGCCCGCAGAAGAAGCGCAACAGCGGCAAGTAGCAGCAGCACACCGGCCAGCATCAGCGCAATTGCGCGCCCCGCACGAACCTGGTTCTCCGGCGTCGGCGGCGTGATGCCAAAGGTGTTCACGAAGACGTTGACCAGTAATCGTAAAGGGCTCACACCGAGTTCGATGGCCAATCGGGACCAAAGTTGCGAATTCTCCCCCTGCATCCCGCAGAACCCGGCAACCATCCAATAGCAGCAAGTTGCTTGCGGCGACCGGAATGGTCGCATATACTGGAAGAGCAGGATTCAAAGGAGATTCGCCATGTCTACAGCAGCCGTCACACCCGAAGTCGTTACCGGAGTGCCAGAACCGAAGGCGACGCCCGTTACGCTGACCCCTGCGGCCATAACCAAGGTCAAGGAAATCATGGCGACTCAGGATCCCGTGCCTGCCGGCCTTCGCATCGGCGTAGTTGGCGGCGGATGCTCGGGTTTCCAGTACTCAATGTCGTTTGAGAACCAGAGCGGCATGATGGATAAGGTCTACAAGTTCGACGATCTCAAGGTGTTCCTCGACGCCACTTCGGCGATGTATCTCTCCAACTGCGTCGTCGACTACGTTGAGACGCTGGAAGCTGCCGGCTTCAAGTTCGAGAACGCCGCGGTGAAGAGTACCTGCGGCTGCGGATCGTCCTTTAGCGTCTAACCGATCGCAGGCTCCTCTCCGAAGGCACCCCAACCCGGGGTGCCTTTTCTGCATTGATTTCTAGATTCGAAAAAGCTTTGCGGGACCATACTAAGGCATGGCGTCGCTTGGCTCAGTTCGCGAGTCGATCTCTGCGGAGGACCCGGTTCCGGCGACGATGTCGCAGGAGCTGTATCTTCGCTCGATCTTCCATCCGGATACGACGATACAACTCCACAGGCTTTGTTAAGGTGGCTGGGGCTGAGTTGACTTCCCGGGTACGCCAATCATCGTCAGCCTGGCAGAAGTCTTTTCAGCGCTCGACCAAGACTAAGCTCACGGCTTGGTGGGCGCTTTTGTCGTGAGCGCTTCGGGACGCAGCCTGCCGATTCGGCCGTGCGGCCCGACTACAAACGGCAGCGAGAGCGCGTTCCAATGCTGGTCCGCATCGGCAGGCTCGCCAAGCGCCGGATTTGGCCGCAACGCTCGCCAGTTCCGTCCATCGTTTCTCGATAGATCTGTCCCGTTCGGTCCTACAGTGATCCAGGCATTTGTTTTGGCGTCAAACGCGACCGCTGAACGATAGCCATGCGGAGGCGACTTTGCCGCGTCCCATCCCCGTCCTCCGGTTATGGTGAAGGCAGCGGTGCCCGCGCTTCCATCCGGCTTTTCGAAATCTCCGCCAACCACAACCATGCGCGTGAAGAGCGCAGGCCGCGTCTGACCGAGTAGCTCGAAATCCTGCGTATGCGCAATCGAGAACGCGCCCGCCGTGGAACCTTTGGCGAGCGGAAGATCCACTTTCGACCAGAACAGGCTCGGCTTCCAAGCCGTAGGCAACGCAAACTGGATCGGGCGCCAGAAGAAGGATGGCTGAGCGCCTCCAGTGACGAAGCCGACGACCATCAATCCATCGTCCACCATAAAACCTGAATTGCTTGCGGCGAAGGCCTCGGTATCAGCCGAAGCCTCCAAACCAGATTGCATTGGCGCGTGGGCCCACTGTTTACCACCGTCGTGGCTATACCACAGGGCAAACACGCCTTTCACGGGGTCGCCGAGAATGTATCCGTCGGAGCGACTGGAGAATTGGAGCGCATCCCAAAATCCATCCGGATCGGGATTGGTGAACAACAGGGTCCAGCTCCTGCACCCATCCACCGTTTTGAAAAGCTGCGACAGAATTCCCTTCCCGCTCGACATCACGATTGCTGTTGCTGCATCGAACGCCTGCACTGCGCGAAAGTCCAGCTTCTCTGCCCCGTGCGGCGTCGCACAAAGCTGCCAACTGTTCCCGTTGTCGGTGGTGCGCAGAACTGTTCCCCCGGTGCCCGATGCCCACGCTATCCCGTGCCCGATCGTTTGAATTCCGCGCAGGTCGGCGGTGCTTCCCGAGGCCAGAATCTCCCACTGCCCACGGGCGCTGCCCACCGCCAGGATCAACATCCACAGCAATCTCCCCGTCTTCATCCCCATGCTGGCCCCCTTTACCCTGAGCATAGTTTGACGCAGATTACGGGGTGGTGATGGTCCAGAGGTGCAGATCGTCGCGAGCGAATTCGCCGGCTTCGATACCACTCCCGGCTGCTTTCAGGGTCAGGCCGGCTGCCATCTTGTTGCGAATGCAGTATCCGCCGTCGGGAAACTGGTCGAGCGACCACATTTGCGCATCGGTGGCACTGTATGGGGCGAGCTGAACTTTTCCGATCGCAATTCCGATCGCATCTCCTGTGCCGAGATTGACGATTTTGTAGAAACCGCCTCCAGCGGGGGCGATGGTCCACTTCTGATTGTCGAGCGTGAGGTAACGGCTGAGGTGCAACGCGGGCGGGCCGATGGGCGGGCCGGGGACATCCTGCACTGGGCCGGTCGGGGCAGGCGTGCCGGCGGGGCGCGGAGGAGGCGGAGCTGTTGGCGTGTGGATTTCCAGCGTGTTCTCGCTCTGGCGGGAGAGGATCTGGTAGGTTCCGTCGGTGAGGTTGTCGCCGGCCAGGGGCCATCCGTCGGAGGACCAGAGCAGAGGGCGGATGTCGAGCACGGAGCGTCCGCCGCGAGTGAGGTCGGCCTCGTAATGGATGCTGAAGCGTTCGGGGCCGCCCTCGCTGCCGTCGGGATTGGCGTCGTAATCGAGCACGCGGCCGAAGTGTCCCGGGCCAATGCGGTGGTCATGCGCGGCCAGGAAGAGCGAGCCTGCGCCTTTGTCCATGGGATCGCCGTGCTTGTCGAGGTACGGGCCATCGGGCTTGCGGGACCGCCCGACGCGGATGTTGTACTCGCTGTTTTTCCCCTTGCAGCAGCTTCCGTGATTGACGAAGAGGTAGTAATAGCCGTCGTGGTAGATGAGGTCGGCGGCTTCGGACTCACGCGCTGAGGCGATTGCTGCGCCCAGGGTGTTGGGCTTTAGCGCGAGCCCGGTTTTGGGGTCGAGCTGGGTGATGCGGATGCTGCCGTGGTAAGAGCCATAGCAGAGCCAGAGGGCTCCGTCGGGAGCGAGCATGACGCCGGGATCGATGGCGTTGAGATCTTCGTTGCCGTCGGAGCTGACAACTACGCCGCGGTCGGTCCATTTATAGGCGGGATCCCTGGGATCGAGCACGGGGTTGGTCATCAGACCGATAGCCGACTGGAACGATCCCCAACTCGACACGGCGTAGTAGAGATAGAACGTTCCGCCGACGCGGAGGATGTCGGGCGCCCAGACGCCTGCGCCGTCGTTCTTCGGCACGGCCGCGTGGACGGCTTCCGGGATGGTTGGGAATGCAGAGCCTTGGCGTGTCCAGGTCTGGCCGTCAGGCGAGGAGATGAAGGACGCACCGCGGCCAGTGGTGAAGACGTAATACTGCCCGTGGAAGTGCACCACGGTGGAGGGATCGTGGACGAAGGGCATGCCGAGCACGGGAACGCCGATCGCTGGGCCGAAGTTGCGGCCCCCGCCGCCCTGGCCGGGAATGGGCGGAGCAGCCTGGCTGGCGGCTGGTGGGGCGGGCGGCGGTGTGGGAGCCTGAGCGGTTGCTTGCGACGCTGAACCCAAGGACAGCGCCAGTCCCAGGGCGGCTAAGCGGGTCTTACTCATGTGTTCTCCTCAGCCATTGTCCGACGCGACCAGAATACTGGAAGTGTGCCTTCTGAAGCCCGCTGCTACTCGGAAAGCGAGACTTGTTGGCGCTTCCGTTGATTTCAGCCAAAGGTATTGGTCTGGTGTAAACCTTTGCGCTACAGAGGGATCACGCCTTTGGGGGAGTGCGTCGCCTGCGTCGCGAAGCTAAGCTTTCCTCAATGAAGTAGTTCCGTTATTGAACTGAGCAATTTTCACGGTTGTGATTGCCTTTGGACGATCGCGCAGATTGACCTCCACGCGAGGATGTCACGCGTACGTCCGCTTTCCGGCTTCCAGTTGAAAATTGCTCCACAGACTGATCCTGCAGTCGCGCCCGGTGTGCGCGCAGCAGGTTGAGGCATATGTTCGATTGCGACTCAGGTACGACGCGGAGTGAATCGGCAGACGGCAGTTTCTCCTTTGCAGCAACGAAGGATAGCCAACTAGCAGCGAGGTCGCGTCGCAAGGCGATGCTCTGGGGCGCAATTCTGCTGTTCTCGCTGGGCTGGATCCAAAGCCGCGGACAGCAAGCCCTGCAGGGCAATGTGCATGCTGCGAGCAGAGCGACCGGTTCGATCGCGGGTGTAGTGACCGATCCCACGGGAGCGGTGGTTGAGGGCGCGACAGTGATGCTGATCTCCAGCGACCATTCTGACGGGGCTGTGATTCGCACTACGACGGGCGAGATAGGCAGATACCGGCTGCCTGCCGCAACTGGAACGTACACGGTGGTTGCTGAGGCGGCAGGATTCGCGCGCTTCGAGAGCCAACCGGTCCGGATCGAAATGCGGCAAAACGTCGGCGATGACCCCACCGCTCTGGTCCGGGTGCTCGACATTGGACTGAAGATCGCCACGCGTGTTGAGCGCATTGACGTGCCCGACGAGAGTACCGGAATCGGTGACGGAAATGGCGACACGCTGGTGCTCAGCAGGCGCGATGTGGAGCAGATGCCGCTTGATCCAAAGGCCCTGTTGCAGGAGTTGCAGGGGCTGGCGGGGAGCCCGACCGCACAGCTTTACGTGAGTGGATTTTCCGGTGGGAAGCTGCCTGCACGAGGCAGCATCGGGCAGGTCCGCATCAAGCAGAATCCCTATTCAGCGGAAAACGATACGGACCCCGGAACTGGCGTTATCCAGGTGACGACGCGCGTGGGATCGGAGCAACTGCACGGCGAACTGTATCTTTTCGGGGATGACTCGGCGCTCAACGCCGGCAATCCATTCGCACCGGGCCAGCCGGGCTACTACGCGGATGGGAGCGGCGGATCGGTGACTGGTTCGCTGAACCGCAAGGCCGGATACTTCGCGGGGTGGGACCAGTTGAAGCTGGCGATGAACTCGGCCATCGATGCTGAGACACTGGACGCGAATTTCAATCCAACGCAGACGAGCTATGCGGTGCCGACTCCGCTGTCGAACGTGAGCGCCTCGTCTCGGATCGACCTGCGTCCCGCTGAGAACAGCACGTTGATGCTGCGGTATGCCTTTGACCACAGCGTGCAGATCAACGGCGGAGTGGGGCAGCTTGCGCTTGCGAGCCAAGGCTACTCCAGCAACAAGGATGTACAGACGCTGCAAGTGGCAAACACGCAGACAATCGGCGCGAAGATCATGGATGAAACGCGATTTCAGTTGATACGAACCCGGTCGAGGCAGACGCCTGTCAGTTCCAGGCCCGCAATTGTGGTGGAGGGCGCGTTTCTCGATGGCGGCAACGAACTGGGAGCATTCAGCGATCACCTTGATCGATATGAGTTGCAGAACTACGTCTCGCTGGCGCATGGACGCCATTATGTGAATTTTGGCGGCAGGGTGCGGGTAGTGCGCGATGCAAACTCATCGCTGGCCGACTTTGCGGGCGAGTTTATTTTCTCGTCGCTCAGCGCGTATCAAGCCACGGCGCGCGGGGTTGCGGCCAGGGACAGCTTCGTCGACATTCAGAATGCAGGCGGCGGGGCGAGTGAGTTCCGGCTCAATGCGGGAAGCCCGGATGCAAAAGCCCTGTTGGTGGATGCCGGGCTGTTTGTGCAGGAAGATTGGAAGCTGCGACCGAATTTGACGCTGAGCTACGGGCTGCGCTTCGAGACACAGAACTATATTGCGGACCACGCCGACTGGGCTCCGCGAATTGGGGTTTCATGGGCTTTCGGCAAGCCTGCCAAAGGCGGCGCAAAGGCAGCTCCCAACTACATGCTGCATGCGGGCGCGGGAGTTTTCTACAAACGGTTCACTGCGGATTCCGCGCTGCAGGTGGAGCGGCAAAATGGCGTGACGCAAGAGGAATATCTGGTGGCTTCGCCACAGTTCTGCCCGGAAGTCACCAGCCCTGCGGCTTCAGGCTGTCCTGGAATTCCTATCCTTGCGCGTCTGGCAGCGCAGTCCGGTACAGCAGCGATTTACCGGGTCAGCCGAAGCTTTCATGCGCCCTACTATGTCAGCGAAACGGTGGGGCTGGACCGCAGGCTTGGACACTTTGGGACAGCGGGCGTGAGCTATCTGAACAACCGCGGAGTGCATACCCAGGTGATGGAGAACGTGAACGCTCCGCTTCCTGGGACGTACGATCTGGCGAATTCCACCAGCGGCGTCCGGCCATATGGAATCAGCCAGAACATGTACGAGTTCGCGTCGGAGGGGGTGTACCGATCGAGCAGGCTGACAACCAACCTGACTCTACGGACCAGCCGGCTTACCGTGTATGGCTACTACACTCTGCGCTTCGACAAGAGCGACGCGGAGAGCAGCAGCTTTCCTTCCAACCAGTACAACCTGGGCGTTGACTATGGCCGATCTTTGGGCGACGTGCGGCATACGCTGACCGCTGGCGAGCATTGGACGCTGCCCTTTGGCATGGAAACCTCGGGCTACGTGCAGGCCATGAGCGGCGCTCCGTTCAACATAGTTACGGGCCAGGATGGGAACGGCGATACGCAATTCAACGACCGACCAGCATTTGCGACAGACCGGACGCGGACCAGCGTGGTGACGACCAGGTGGGGCGTATTCGACGCAAGCCCGATCGCCGGACAGACCATCATTCCGCGAAACTATGTGCAGGGGCCAGGGATGTTCGTGGTCAATCTCGCGCTGGGCAAGAGCTGGGGTCTTGGCCGGGAGGTGAAGTCGGCAGGCGGCGCGAGAGGCGGAGCGCAGCCGAGTCGATACACGATGGAGTTGTGGGCGGAGTCGCAGAATTTACTGAACCACGCGAATCTGACGCCGCCGGTGGGCACGCTGAGCTCTCCGCTGTTCGGACAATCGATTGGGGTGACCGGCGGAAGCTCGTTGTCGGCGGACCGTGTGGTGGATCTACAACTGTCGCTGCGATTCTGAGACGAGATCCCACTCTGGTAACGTAGCAACCATGCCCTCGCCTGCGCCGAATCCCGTCACCGATTTTGTGGGAGGCGCAGCCGAGGGGACGGCATCGGAGCGAGGCGACTCCACGTGGCGGACTGCGTGGCGTCTGGTGCGGTTTACGGCCTCGGTTGATCCGCGACTGTTCTGGGTTACCTTGGCGACGTCGCTGGCGGGTTCGCTGGCTGAAGGAACCGGACTCGTTCTACTGTTTCCGCTGCTGGCGGTCGCTGGCATGAATTTCGGCGGGTCGGAGACCGCAAGCCGGCTGGCTGCGGCATCGCAGCGTCTGCTGGTCTACAGCGGCGTTCCCCATTCACTGTGGCTGCCGGTGGTGCTGGCGGTCTTTCTGGCGACTGGCGCACTGCGCTCGGTACTGCGACGGTCGCAGTCGACCTTGCTGTTTTCAGTCGCTACGGAAGCAGAACTTGCATTCAGCAAACGCGTGTATGCAGCCGTGGTGAATGCGCAGTGGGGTTACCTGGTGCGGCAACGATCGGGCCGACTGACTCATGTGCTCACGGCCGAGTTGCGCCGCGTCCAGGATGCCATGATTCTGTTGCTGACGGCAGTGAGTGTGAGTTGCCTGACTCTGCTGTACCTGCTGCTGGCGTTGAAGCTGTCGGCGCCTATGACGCTGCTTGTGTTGGCAATGGGGGGGGCGCTGATGCTGCTGCAGCGACGTTCCCTGCAACGCATGCGCATGACCGGCCGTGGTCTTTATCAAAACGTGGGTGACGTCTATACCGCCACTGAGGAACACCTGCTGAACACCAAGAGCGTGAAGACCTACAATGCGGAGGATCGTCAAGTGCAGCTCTTCGGCGATCTCTGCGACCGCGTCGCGCGGGATGCGGTAGAGAGCGCAAAAAACCAGGCTGGATCGGCATTCGGGTTTGAGATGGGATCGCTGATCGCTCTCGGTGCGGTCATCTTCCTCGCGCTGCGGGTTCTTCATGTTCAACCCGCAACGATGCTGCTTCTGCTGGCGATCTTTACGCGCCTGATGCCGCAGCTTGCCAGCTTGCAAAGCACGATCCACGAGGCCGCCGGGGTATTGCCTGCCTACGATCACGTGCTGGCAATTGAGTCCGAGTGCCTGAGACACGCAGACGCGAGCGGGGCCGAACCGGAGAGCGTGACCGCGCTGATGCCCTGGCGCGAGTTGCGGCTGGAAGATGTGTGGTTTGCCTATAAGCGCGGCGATGCCGAGGATCAAGCTGAGCCAGAATTCGTTTTGCGCGGGATCGATCTGCGCATTGAGGCAGGCTTGCTGACGGCGGTGATTGGCCCGTCTGGCGCAGGCAAGAGCACGATCGCCGATCTGGCCAACGGCCTGTTGCAGCCAACTCGGGGACAGCTTTTGATTGACGATCGGCCGCTTGAGGCGGCGGACCTGCGGCAGTGGCGGCGGCAGATTGGATACGTTGGCCAGGAGACGGTGCTGTTCCACCAGAGTGTGCGCGAGAACCTGCTATGGGCGCGGCCGGACGCGAGTGACGCCGATCTGCGCGAGGCGATTCAGATGGCGGCGGCAGACTTCGTCTACGACCTTCCCGGCGGTCTGGAATCGGTGGTGGGCGATCGCGGAATTCTGCTCTCGAGCGGCCAGCGGCAGCGCATCTCGCTGGCTCGTGCGCTGCTTCGCCAGCCGACGCTGCTGATCCTGGATGAAGCGACGAACGCGCTCGATGAAGACAATGAGGCACGAATACTCGACGCACTTCGCGAGTTGGTTCGGGACCGGCAGGGCGAGCTTACGGTGTTAATGATCGCGCACCGGGCCAGCGCAATCCGGCGGGCCGACTGCATCGTCGAACTGGCGGAGGGACGAGTGACACGCGCAGGAACATGGCAGGAACTCAACCTCGAGACGGCGCGATGACTCTGCTTAAGGAAAGTCAGCGCCGAGGGCCCGCGGACCTTCTGCTGGCATTGGAGGCGTTGGTGCTGCTGGTGTTCTTTCGTATCTGCCTGGCGATTGTTCCGGTGCGCAAAATCATACGGGCGATTACGCCGGGCGGTGCAGTCGCGAGTGCCGAGGAAAGAGGCACGGCCTCGGGCAGCGATTTGGAAGTTGCCCGCAGGGTGGAGTGGGCGGTGAGTGCAGCAGCGCGTCACTCCTTCGTGGAGTTCGTCTGCTTCCCGCAGACGCTTGCGGGCTACGTGCTGCTGCGCTGGCGCAGAGTCCCAAGCACGATGGTGTACGGTGTTGCGCGATCCCCCGAGGGCGAGTTACTTGCGCATACCTGGCTGGAGGTCGGTGAAAAGATTGTGACCGGGGGGGACGTTTCGGGAGAATTTACGCCGGTCGAACAGTGGAAGTGATCAAGCTCTCGGTCGCCGGCACAGAGGATTGTGACGTGTTCGTGGTAGCAGGTCTTTCTCCAATGATCTCAAAGCGGATGAGGGCGTCGCAGAAATCGCACTTCGCTTCGTTCGGTCCCTTGTTAACGTGGGTTACGGGAAACGTACGCAGGCACTCGCTACAGGAGACGGCCAGAGTGCCATTGTCATTCTTGACCCAGACGGCGGCCTGGTTGGGGTTGCTTGTCTTAGGCCGGGTAGGGAGTTCGTGAAGGAGGTCAATAATCTTCTCGAACAACACCTCGATGTGGTATCCACCTTTGGGAAAGAACGCGTCGGCAAGCACGGTACGGGGAACGGACATGCCGGAGAACTCGCCGGAGATGACGATGACGGGGATAGCTGGAAAGCGGCGGCGGACGACGGACAGGAACTCGAATCCATCCATGTTGGGCATCTGGAGGTCGGAGATGATGATGTCGGGCAGGGACTCCTTGAGAGCTGCAAGGCCTTCGAAGCCGTCCAGCGCGGCCAGCACTTCGTAGCCCTGAGCTCCGAACAGGGACTTAGCGAGCACCTGGAGACTGGGTTCATCATCGACGATAAGGATTCTGTAAGGAAACGAGGTTGCAGGCAAAAGACTCCTTCGACCCGAAACCCCTCGGCAGGATCTACATCGACGTTACTCTCTTGCGGCGGCCTGGGCAAACGGAACAGCTACGCCTTATTCCCCTTGGGGAATAGTTTTCCAGTCGCATAGCTGCTCTGCTAGGATGGCGGGCGATATGAAAACCTTTGACTCCGCCCGCCGCGATCTTTTGAGACTCAGCTCTATGGGTCTCGCCGCCTCAGCCGTCTCCGCCATCCCCGCATTGGCCGCGCCTAAAAGGACCGCGACACCTGCCCTATCGCCGATATTCTTCGATGTAAGGACGTTTGGCGCGACCGGCGATGGCAAGACTATCGACTCGCCGGCGATCAACAAAGCGATCGAAGCCGCTGCGGCTGCGGGCGGAGGGACTGTTATCTTTCCGGCTGGCACCTATATGAGTTTCTCCATCCGGTTGAAGAGCAACATTGATCTTTTCCTGGCTCAAGGTTGCACCATTGAGGCGGCCGCGTCCCCGAAGGATGGCGAGACGACGGGCTACATGGGCGGAACGTATGACGCCGCCGAGCCAAATACTACATGGGATGCGTATCAGGATTACGGGCACAATCACTGGCAAAATTCGCTGATCTGGGGCGAGGGGATCAGCGATGTCTCGATCACGGGGCCGGGGCTGATTTACGGAAAGGGGTTGAGTTGGGGCGCCGAGACCAGGACGGGGCCGCCGCGTACCGGATTCGGACCGGAGCGGATGGCGGGCGCAGCTGCAGCGCCGGGCACAGGTACAACACCGGGCGCAGGTGGAGGTCAGGGTGCGGCGAGGCCTGCTGGTGGATCGGTACCTCGGAGCCGTGGCGATTATCCGATTTATCACGCAAACCAGGCTGGGGTCGGCAACAAGGCTATCGCGCTGAAGAACTGCCGCAACATAACTTTGCGGGACTTCTCCCTCCTCAAGGGCGGGCACTTTGGGCTGCTGCTGACGGGTGTCGACAATATGACGATCGACAACCTCAAGATTGACACCGATCGCGACGGCATGGACATTGAC
>JALYIG010000078.1 GCA_030775885.1 Acidobacteriota bacterium
ATCAGCTCTGTCGACCTGGAAAATGCGCTCGTCGGACACGAGGCGATCCGCGAAGCCGCGGTCATCGCCGTACCCCACCCCAAGTGGCAGGAGCGCCCGCTGGCCATCGTCGTCCCTAAAAACGGCAGTGCAATCGACGCCGCCGAACTGCGCGCCTTCCTCGAACTCCGCTTCGCCCGCTGGCAGGTCCCTGACGACTTCGTCTGCGTGAAAGAGTTACCCTACACGGCCACGGGAAAGCTGCTGAAAAGCAAACTCCGCCAGGACTTCAGCAGCTGGCAATGGGACAGCCCGTAGCCAAACTGTCTCTTGGCCGCAGGCCCGGGCGGCACCGAATCCCCGCTGCCGTGGGGCCGCAAGAGTACTTCGACCACCGCCTGACCCTGCCTGACCGTTCCCTACTTCGCCGGCTTGTTCGCGATGATCATGTCCTTGATCTTGTTATACGTCGCCTGCGGAACGATCTTCTTCGTCGTCAACTGGGTCTTCATCGTGTAGGGCCGTCCGGCGATGATCTTTGCCGAATACGCGTCCCCGACCCCGGGCAGCGCCTTCAACTGGTCCTCAGTAGCCGTGTTGATGTCCAGCAACGCTGTCGACGCTGCGGGCTTTGCCGCTGGCTTGGCAGCGGGCGTGGCCGCAGTGCTAGCCGCCGGTGCAGCCTTCGCTTTCGGCTTGGTGGGCGGCTGCGCGTGTAAACCACTTGACCACGCCATCATTCCCAGCGCGACTGACAATACGGGAGTAAGAAACTTTCTACGAAGCTGCATGTTCGAAATCCTCCTGGGAATTGCTCAGAAAGGTGCGCGACGAGAGCCCGTTGAGAATATCTCATTTCGCATACTCTGTGCATGGTCTGCTCTGCTCACGGCTTCGGTCGATGCGCGATGATCAGTGCCTTGATCTTCTCGTATGCCGCCGCCGGCAGAATCCCCCGAATGGTCAACTGGTTCTTCGCCGTGTACGGCCGCCCCTCGATCACCCGCCGCACATACGCATCGCCCATCCCCGGCAGCGCCTTCAACTGCGCCGCCGTCGCCGCATTGATGTCCAGAAGGTCCTTCGACGCAGCAATCTTCTCCGCAATCGTGTTAGCCGGCGCTGCCTGCCTCGCCGCTGGCTCCCCGCGCACCCCAACCACTAAAATAGTTACAAACAGCGCACCGGCTAACAGCCTGCCGCGCACTCCACACACTCCACTCATCCCACATCTCCTGAAAGTTTCTCTGCGGTGCAAACAGGAAGCGCTACCAGCCTATCCCGAAGCTTTCCCATTTGAAAGTATTTCCCTCCGTGGGATATGCTTCCCCGCATGCCGTTATCCCGCCGCCGCTTCCTCGCCCAGAGCTCGCTCCTCACCGCCGCCTCGACCATCCTCCCCCGCGCGCTCCATGCCCAACTCGGCGCGCCAGCCGGTTCCCCCGACGCCTACGCCAAACCCAGGCCCGATCTCGACGGCCCATTCAAGCCCACCTGGGCTTCTATCCGTGACCAGCACCGCACCCCCGCCTGGTTTAACCCCGCCAAGTTCGGCATCTTCATTCATTGGGGCCTCTACTCCATCCCGGCCCGCATCAACGAGTGGTACATCAAGCACATGTACACCTCCGACGTAGCCTGGCACACCGAGCACTACGGGGCCCCGGACAAGTTCGGCTACAAGGACTTCATCCCGCTCTTCACCGTTCCCAAATACGACCCCACCGCCTGGGCGCAGCTCTTCAAAGATGCGGGCGCAAAATACGTCGTCCCCGTAGCCGAGCATCACGACGGCTTCGCCATGTGGAACTCCGACATCACGCCCTGGTGCGCCGGAAAGATGGGCCCCAGGCGCGACCTGACCGGAGAACTGGCCGCAGCAGTCAAGAAGCAGGGCCTCATCTTCGGCCTCTCCACCCACCGCATGGAGCACCACACCTTCGCCTACCCCTCGCCCGGCGTCGCCAACGATCAGTTCGATCCGAAATACGCTGGCTTCTACGGCCCGCCCATCTCCGGCGACATGAACGACGGCGGCGCCTCGCAAGTCTTCCAGGAGGATTGGCTCGCCCGAGTCCAGGAACTCATCGACAAGTACCAGCCGCAGCTCATCTACTTCGACAACGGAGTCAACCCGCGCACCTACGACCCCATCAAGCTCCGCGCCGCCACCTACTACTTCAACAGCGCCGCGAAGTGGGGCAAGGAAGTCACCTTCGGCACCAAGGACTGGGCCTACCTCGCCGGCAGCGTGCAGGACTTCGAGAAGGGTCAGCGCGCACCCAAATGGATCTACCCCTATCCCTGGCAGTCCGACGACTCCATCGGCAGCACCTGGGGCTACACCGAATCGCCTCGCCAGATGTCCATCCGCCCCGCCTCCAGCGTCGTCACCGAACTCATCGAGCACGCCAGCACCGGCGGCAATCTCATGCTCAACGTCTCTCCCATGGGCGACGGCAGCATCCCCGACATACAGCAGAAAGTCCTTCTCTCCATCGGCGAATGGCTGAAATCCAATGGCGAAGGCATCTACGACTCCCACGCCTGGCGCATCCCCGGCGAAGGCCCCGGCACACCTTCCGAAGTCCCGCCCGACTGGAAGGGAGGCTCCACCGCCGACCAGACCACAGCCATACGCGACGGCGCCGCCCCCCGCATCCCGATCACCGAAGCCAGCTTTCGCTTCACCACCGTCAAGGGCAACCTTTACGCCTTCGGCTACCGCTACCCCACCGCCGGAGCCGCTACCATCAAGTCCCTCTCCACCACGGACGCCAAAGTCGAACGCGTAACCCTGCTCGGCCCCGCCTCGGCACCCGTCCCCTTCAAACAAACCGCCGAAGCCCTGGTCGTCACCCTCCCCGCGACCGCCCCGTCCGCCAACATGCCCTACACCCTCCGCATAGAAGGCTCCCACGCCCTCGGCCTCGCCTAGCCGCCTTACCGCGGCTACTCCTTCAGGGCCGAAGGCCCGCCACATACCAGCCTAGGCCGAAGGCCCAGGTATCCAAGCGCCGCGGATCCAAGGGCTGAAGGCCCGACACATAATCCGCCTACTTCAAAGCCATCACAAGAATCCGCCCATCGGACGAGAAACTCCCCCCAGTAGCCGTCTGCGCCTCCCTCAGCGGCCCCTCCGGAGTCACATATGCCGCGCTCGAAAACATCCCTGCCGCGTCGAAGCTCTGCAGCAGATAATCCCGCTCGCCGTCCACCTTCGGGTCGATCTTATGCGTCACATCGCCGTTCCTCTGGTCCGGCTCAAATCCCACATCGTGGGTCGCCGACCCTACCCACAGCGGTGCCCCTCCCACCGTCCGGTCCGTCTTCCACACCCG
>JALYIG010000079.1 GCA_030775885.1 Acidobacteriota bacterium
TGACCGCATCCCCAACAATTGCCTTGGTCAGTGCTTGACGAAGTGGTTCAATCCCCGTCGGCGTAGGGTCGGTTTCGAAGATAGTGTCAAGTGTTCCACCTTCGATCACCGTGTCGCGACGGCGGTCTCCCAAACTCCTGAGGACCAACCACACTTCACCTTCAAGGAGGATCTCTGCACCGACATAACCTCTCGGGAGTTTTTCCCCAATTCGATGGCGCAAGTCATCCGGCGCAAAGCTGTCTTCTCCAAGGCAAAAGCGTAACAGACGGCAAAAGGTCGTCTTGCCACTGCCGTGTCCTATGGGGGCATCCCTGGACTCAGAGTCTGGTGACCAAATGATGTTTAGTCCGGGCTGGAGAGAAACATCCCGGATCTTGTCGTTTGGCTCACGCCAGATTACAAGTCGGCGAACCCACAACTTCGGGCCAGTGCGCCCTGATTCGGGCGTCAACGAAAATGCAGGACGAGAAAAGAGTTCATGCGGCATATGCTCTTACCCAAGCCTGAACAGCGACCGGAAGTGTAGCGATGGCTTGATCGATGTCCGTTCCTAGCGCCTCTATGGCTTGTAGCACGAATGCTGCGCGCCCATCAGGCCATCCTCTGGTTTCATATTCATGTACTGCAGCACCCGCAGTCCATGTCTGTGTATTGTTGTCTTCAACCAAGGCATGTATCCCACGAAGCTGCGTGTAGGCATCGCGCCAATTCGCGTTCATCGTTGGAACGAAAGCGACCGTATTCGTTCCAGAGGCAACTTCGGCCGCTGTTCCGACAAGGCGGCGCCATGTCGATCGCTGCGGACCAGAAAGGCGGTGTGTCAGATAGCGCGGTTGGAGCGCGTAAAGTGCTGCTAGGCGACCTTTCACCATCGACGTTGGTCCAGGCAATGCTTTCAGAATGGCGGCTAGTTGTGCCTGGATTGAATAAACGCTGTCATTTGGCATCTCCCACTCTCCATCAGGCAATGTGGACGGATCTTCCAATGCCTGCCGCCGAACTGTCACCGCTGGTTGTGCGTCAAGACCCGTTGCAGGCGCATAGAAAATCTCTCCCCGATCCATGCGATCCCAGGCCTCAAGAGTGAGGCGGCCGGTTCTGTACTCGCCATAGAGTCTTATTTCATTGTTCTTCAACACACGAAAAGTCTCGGATGGATAGGTTGCCCCCCTGACATCTAAGGGATCAAGAATGTAGCGCAGTTCATCTCTAGTCAGACCGTATGCACGAGCGTACCAGGCATCGAGCTGCCCACGGAGCTCGGCGCGACGCTTTTCGTCCCATGCGAACGGCGGCCCGTTGTAACCCAGGTCGTTTGCAAACGGAGCCATAGATTGGCTTGTGAAGGTCAACTCGAGCACACGAGGAACAATAAACGCTAGATCGGACTTCTCATAAGCAATCGGAGGAAGAACGGGTAGTTGTTTGAGCGTGAACTGTTTTAGATGACTACCTCCCATCTTTTGCCGAGCGACATAATCGCAGACGGTGGAGTTCAGGTTTGCGAACAAGACGGATGCGAGATTGGGCTCAACGTTGGGAAATAAGAGAGAAAGCTCACCTACGCATCCGGCCTCAGGAATGATTGAGGAGATCAGGCTTCGCTCGTCGGTGGGTCTACAGATATCCCGCCAACCCATTAACCAAGGTCGAGTCCAGCCTTTCGCGGAGAGCCTATCGGAAACGTAAGTAGCGGATACCCAATAGCGAGGTGTAGGCTCAAAACTTGGGTCAGCCATTTCTTCATTGCTCAGGTCGCGACTTTCCGTTCCAGAATACGTGGCCCAACGATGATCGAATTGATGGACCATCTTCGCCTCGTAGAGAGGAACGTAGCGCTGAGGTTGGTCTGGTCCTGTACTTTCCGCGTATGAGTTAATCCAATCATTGCCTTCCTGCGTGTACCCAATATTGCGGAGCTGTGACGCCGTCTGGAAGAGTCCACTGTCGGATGTAATATTGAATAAGCCTTGACGAAAATCTAAGTTCCACGGGTTCCCATCTGGCCCCTTACTCTCGTCAATTAGTGGGGGCACACGAGCAAATATTTCCGCTGTTAACCTGGCATCAGCACGGGACCGAAAGATAGGGGCCGTTTTTGTGTTTGGATTGATCTTCGCGATTTGAGAGGAAGAGAGAGTAAAACGTCTCTCAGGTTCTAAAAGCTGTCCGATTGATTCCAAAGAGAAGGCGAACTCAGCGGCCTCGCTACCGTTCCCAAGCGTCAGTAGGCCGAATTGGTTCCGATCATCTGTATCAGGAAACCATTTCCTGATCTCAAAGAAGTTGAAGAACGAGATAATACGATTGTTCTTCAAGAGGCTCTCGAAGAACAGCTTTGTTGTATCGGCCGTTGCAATCTGAGTAGGTACTATGAGGCCGGCTCGTCCCTTCAGACTGACAACAGTGGAGAACAACTCGGCAAACAGAGCGAACGTATTAATCTTGCCTCGCGCTGTCAAATTGAAACGGCCAGATTCGCGAGCAAATTCATTTGTGGCTTCAAATCTTCGCTTGGCGGTCTCATAGCTAAGAAAGACGGCAGGAGCTTCTGTTTCAAGATTTGCAATAGCTCGTTTGCGGGCGTCTCCCACGAGCTCTGCAATTTCTGGACGTCGTCGCGCAAAGTACTCTTCTTCCCCAAGCTGCATCACATCCCACGGCGGATTCCCAAGCACTACATCAAATCCACCCGACGCTAGCACATCGGCAAACTCTAGCGGCCAATGGAAAACCCGAGCGTCCGCGGCTAGGGACTCCAGGTGCCCGAATAGCGGTCCGTGGAGTTGTCCTCCTTGGAGTACATGCCAAAGATCTTCAGTCGTGGGTACCTTTGCGGTCTTGCTGCCTGCGGAGCTTTCGTTGGTCTTGGGGACAAGAAATGCCGCCACATACACATCTGCTGCAACATGCCATTTCCAGCGATCTGGGTTTGCCTGGGACTCGGCGAATCTCTTACGTTTCCGTTCAATCTGAGCAGGATCGTCCTCGGGTAGAGCACGGAAACTCCGAGTTGTCCCTGCGAGCGGAGGTGCTGATGGAAGCTGGCCACTTCCACCCAGCAATCTGAGCGCCCCCTGCCCCTCGCGCTCGGCCTTGTTTCGTTTAGCAAAATCGCGAGCCGTTACCTTGTCATCGCCGGCGAGCGGCTTATATGCAGCATCGGGAATTCCTTTCCTCAGCACCTCAAGATCGAAGACGCCGAGTAAAGCGTCTCCGCAGCGAATGTTCGAGTCGAGAAAGCCGAGCGGTTTTCCAGGTTCTACTGTTTCAATCCACAGAGCAACTTTGGTCAGTTCCACCGCCATTGGATTGCGGTCCACGCCATGAATGCTGGAGCGGACCACATCACGCAGAGCATGGCGGTAATCGCTGGCAGCAGCCACTCCGCCCGTCCTTGCGCGGGCCAAACGCGTTGCGATGCGCCGGGCTGCAGCGAGCAAGAAGTGTCCCGATCCGCAAGCCGGATCGATGACGGTTACTTCAAGGAGCGCTTCGACTGGATCGTTGGCTTCGGCCTCTACTCGATTAAGAACGGGATCGAGTGCACTGTCGAGGAGAGCCTGAACCAAGCTATCGGGAGTGTAGTAGCTACCTGAAGTCTTGCGCTCATTGCCTTTCGTCTCGGCACCTTCGGCGAATGTAAATCCTCGGCCATGATCGAGAAGGCGAGGAGTCAGTTCAAGAAGGCTTTCGTAAACCGAACCGAGTTCTTCGGTTTCCATGTCGCGCCAGTTCACGGGTGTCAGAATCGAATCATCCTTGAGCCACGCGAGACGATAAATCGCTTCCATAAGCGAGCGATTGGCAAGGTGCGCCGACTCCAGATCGGATATTACATTCTGAGAAAATAGACCTCCGAGCGCTGGTATGCCGAGCCGTTGCTCGCCCTCTGCGAGGGCCGCGAACGTAATTAACAAGCCTTCCCATCGGTCATGATGCCGATCCCAAGCCGTCCGACGCACCGCCCGATCACGCAGGGAGCCAAGAGAATAGCCATCGGCGTAGAGCTTGCGGACAGCGGTCGAAACTCCAGGAGGATGGAGCAATCCCCGGTCTTCCGCAGCCAACAGAAATATGAGCCGATAAACAAGGCGAAGGAGCTGTCCGAAGAAGTCCTGAAGGGGCAACTCGCCCTGTGCTAGGCGCTCGCGTAGGGTGCCGTTATCAGGGTGGGAAAGAAACCCATTACCAAGCGCCAGAAGCGCTGTCTCCACACCGTCGCGCAGACGGTCTCGGGCAACTAAGCCCTCTTTGCTCCCCGCCTCGCGCCAGTGTTCGAGGGTGCAATCAGAGATCGTCGATTCCTGCGCACCAAAACGCGTACTGTGAATCAAGAGCCAAAGAGCCGCAAAGTCGGCGAAGTTTTCACCTTCAAAGAGCTGCCGCAGGTTAGCTTCAACGTAGGCTGGCCGAGTGAGACTAGCGTTGTCTCGCACGAGACGGATTCGCTCACCATTACAGCAAAATCCCCAAAGTGCATCGGAGTTGGCGTTGAGCCAGTCCTGTACGGAGGAGGCGGCGGACCTGCGTCGTCCATCCGTTGGTAAATGGATGCTGGCGTGGTCCAAATCATCTGCCGGTGGAACGACGACAATTGGGACGCGCCCCCGATGCCCCTCGAGCGTCACAGCAAAATTGCGCCCGTCTAGGCTCCGTGTTCCGACGGGGCGTACGTCCGAGAAACCGAATACGTCGCGAAGTAGGGAGCTGACAAAGTTGATCGTCGCGTTGGTCGAAGGGGTCGGGCTGTTGAAAAGTTCCTTGAATTGAGCTTGACCGATACGATAGTAGCGGGCGATTTCGTCGCGCAGAGTGAGGCCCTTCGGTACGCCATAGTCGGCCTCTGACTGTTCTCCGGCATTCCGGGCGGCGATCCGCGCGAGCATTGCTGGGGAAATGAGGCCGCCCTCGAGTGTGACTGCGTCGAAGAGCGCGGACACGGACTTACGGATACGCGCCATTCTCAAACGCCTCCAGGAATCAAAACGAAGAGGCCGACCACATCTGCGGGCAAAACAGGGGCAACGGTTACACGCGGGACGTTTACTCCAGAGGCCCGCACTCGAGCGTGATCTTCGCCAAGAGATATAGCGCGCTCATGCGCGTACGTTGCGATCGAGCCGTTGAGCAATACCTCGA
>JALYIG010000080.1 GCA_030775885.1 Acidobacteriota bacterium
ATTTTGGGGTGCAGCGGCTTCATACACTCCACTACGCAGATTTCCTTCGCAGCGGTTCCTAAATTTTAGGAGCGTATTCAAGTTCTTCGCGCGGCTAGAAGATGGCGGCGGTCAGGAGGAGGACGAAACTTACCAGCCCAGCAGCTACCCGGATTACATGGAAACTGGACCAGCGGTCGCGGAGCCGTTGCCAGTTGGCTGGGAGAGTGGAAATCGTCCAAGTCACGACTTGTTTTACGATTGGCACCTCCACAATCAGGGTGACGGCGAGGGCGGCGAGCAGGAGAACGAAGGCGATGGCGTTGAGATAGAAGACTCGTGGCAACCCACGGTAAGAAAGGAGCAGGACGGGGACGATTGCGGCCAGGCAGGCGGGCATTAGAACGGTCATGAGCGGGCCCATGTTGCGATTCATCCGATCCACGATGGCCAGGAAGGCCTCCGGCTTGAAAGTCTTCATCGAGATGCTCAAGGCTGCCCACGGCCCGAAGAACATTCCCGCGACGAGAGCGCAGAGGAAGATGCTGAGCAACTCGCAGAGCTTGAGTGGGGACGGCATGCCTCCATGGTATTCGTTCTCGTTGTGGCGTATGTCGTTTGGACCTGTAAGCTGATGTGCAAGTGTCTTTGTGGAGGCGATGTGTGAAGAGGCGTGAGTTTGTGAAGACGGCGGCGATGGCGGGGATCGGTGCGACGGCGGGGGAGAGTGCGATGGGGCAGGCGGGAGTTGGTGGCAATCCCACATCTCAGAATCGAGATGTGGGGCACCCGGGTCCGATGCGAGATGTGGGTCAACGGGAGTTTTATCAACTGCGGAAGTATGAGTTGCGCAATGGGGCGCAGCAGGCGCTGTGCCAGGGATACTTTGAGCGGGCGCTGATTCCGGCGCTGGGGCGCTTGGGGATGAGGCCGGTGGGAGCGTTCAAGCTGGACATCGGGCCGCAGACGCCGACGTATTATGTGCTGATTCCGTCGGGGGATGCGGAGGCTCTGGTGACGCTGGATGCGAGGCTGGGCGCAGATGCGGAGTATGTGAAGGCAGCGGGCGGGTTCAGGGATGCTCCGGCTGCAGCTCCAGCGTTTGAGCGGTCGGAGAGGTCGCTGCTGGGGGCGTTTGCGGGATGGCCGAAGCTGACTGCTCCGAAGTTGGTGGATGGCAAGCTGCCCAAACGGATCTTCCAGCTGCGGACGTATGAGAGCGCGAGCCAGGTGGCGCATGCGCGGAAGATGGCGATGTTCAACGAGGCGGAGATTGCGATCTTTGTGCGCAATGGGCTGGCGCCCGTGTTCTTTGCGGATACGCTGGTGGGGACTCGGATGCCTGCTCTGACTTACATGCTGACGTTTGCGGATATGGCCGAGGCGAATGCGCACTGGGCTGCGTTCTCGGCGGATGCGGAGTGGAAGGAGCTGTCGCACAAGCCGGGGAATACGGATGCGGAGATTGTGAGCAATATTTCGAATTTGTATTTGAGTCCGCTGGCCGGGTCAGAAATTTAGGGGTGCGACGAGTCAGGTTCGACGTGGGAGGTTCGAGGGGACGATTGGATGGCGCTGCGGCAACATCCTTCGGTGCAGGATGCGCCAGACGAGAATGCCTTGAGCGTTCTGGCGGTAGCGGGGCTCCGTTGTGAGGGTCGGCGGGGTCTATGGGGCGCGATAGACTGTTGGCCCTGCGAGGAAGTCAGTGCCGGCACCCACTCCCGATCCGATCGCTCCACCCAGAATCGCGAAGACGACGGTGAGGAGGTGGGGATCGTCGCGGCCACTGTATTGCGACTCTACGCCAGCTCCAATGCCCGCGCCGGCACCCGCACCGATGCCGGTACCGGCCAACCCGGAGAGAAATTGCCGCGACAACTTAACCAGAGTCACTTCCTGCTTCCTGTACACCAGCCGGTGCGTGACTGGGACAAAGAAAAATGTCTGTGTCTTGGTGCATGTCAGCGAATCCTCGTCCGCTGCGACGAAACTGCAGATGGTGGGGCGATGCTGAGAGGAGATTCGGACCAGGGTTCCAGACTGAATGGCCTGTACCTTCGTCCAATCCGATCCTGCCTTCGGCTGTGCCGTGGCCGCTGAACAGAGCAGTCCGACCCATGCAACAGCTAGACTGAGGAGCCTTGCTTGATGTCGCTTGACGTTCAATGTTCGCCTCCGCACACACTGTACTCCAGGCAGCTAGTTGAGTTGGTGAATGGACGTTGCAGGAGGGCTAGAGGTGAGCCTGGGATTCTTAATAGGGTGCTGCTGCGAAACGCGGCGTACCTCAGCGGCTGAAGCCGCACTCCTTTCAGACCATCTACGGCACGGCTAAAGGCGTGCCCTTAACCCACGGCTTTATCAGGTCCCCTAGTGGGAGTGCGGCGGTACTTATCCGCCGCACCCAGACGATTGCAGTGGTGGCAAAATATGGGGATTCTTCGCCTGCGGCTCAGAATGACACAACAAAAAAAATGCTGAGAATACCCGTCCCATCTTTCCGCGCGCACCACTCGATACTTTGAGGTTTCCTATGGGCGGGCGGTGGGGAGGGTGAAGGTGAACACGGAGCCGTGGCCTAGCTGGCTGGTGACGGCGATGGTGCCGCCGTGGGCCACGACGATGGCTCGGGCGATGGCGAGGCCCATGCCGGTTCCGCCGACTCGGTTGGGGTGAGCCGGGTCGCGGTAGGACTGGCCGCGGTAGAACTTGTCGAAGATCATGCCCTGCTCGAGCGGGTCGATGCCTGCGCCTCGATCCGCGACGGAGATGCTGAGCATGTTGTCGCCCTGGAGGTCGGCGGAAACGAAGATAGGCTGGCCGGCGGGCGAGTATTTGGTGGCGTTGGCGAGCAGGTTGAGCAGGACTTTTTCGATCCACTCGGCGTCGGCGATGACGTTGGGGAGCGACTGCGAGAGCGCGACGCGGATGTCGCGGGTGGGGTTGGCGGCGCGGGTCTGGGTGACTACGGCCTCGACCAGGGGTGCGACGGCGAGCGGCTTGAGTTCGAGGTGGACCTTGTTGGCGTCGAGCTGGGCCATCTCGACCGCTTGCTCGATGAGGTGGTTCAGCTTGTCGGACTCTTCATCGATGATGGTGAGCAACTCGGTGCGGGAGCTGTCGTCGAGCGCGTGCTGCGAGAGCAGGGAGCTGATGGAGGCTTTGATGGAGGTGAGCGGCGTGCGCAGCTCGTGGGTGACGGAGTCGAGCAGCGCGGTACGGAGGCGCTCGGTTTCCTTGGCCGCCTCGGAGCGGGCGCTGGCTTCGAGTGCGCCGGCGCGTTCGATGGAGAGCGAGACGAGGCCGCTGAGGGCCTCCATGGTTTCGCGGGAGAGGGTGACGGCTTCGAGCAGAAGCGCTCCGTTGGGCCGCACGCCGATGCGCAGCGGAATGGTAGTGGGGCAGCCACCGGTGGGCGGACGGAAGATATGCTGATTCATGGCCTCGCCGAGATCGCGAATGATTTCGGCGCGGGGACGGTCGGAGTTGAAGCAGTTTTCCGGCGGCCCATTGGTTGCGTCCCATGCGAGTTTGGGGGTGGAGATGTATTTGGGGTCGGAAAGATAGATGCGGTCGCCCTGGGCGATGTAGAGCGTGACGGCGGGCGAATTGAAGGCGCTGGCGACGGAGGCGGGGATGAAGTTGAAGAGCTCGGCGACGCTCTCGGGCTGCAGTAGTTGGCGGCCGAGGCGGTAGAGCATTTCGGACTCGTGGCGACGGGAGTTGGCCTCCTGCGATTCTTCGCGAATGCGAGAGGCGAGGTGGCTGGCGTAGATGCCGGTGCCGAGGAAGGCGAAGAGTGCGACCCAGTTGCGGGTGTCCGCGATGGAGAAGGTGCCGACGGGCGGAAGGAAGAAGTAGTTGAACAGGATGGTTGCGGCGATGGACGCTCCGACGGCGTAGCGCAAGCCCCAGTTGCCTGCCAGCAGCAGCACAAGCAGCAGCATGGTGAGCGCGACGGTGGTGTCGTTTACGCCGGAGAGGTGGCGGAACACGCTGACGATGGCGGCGAGCGCGATGGCGATGGCAAGCCAGCGAGCGGACTCGATCATGCGCCGGGTGTACACAGAGACGATTGTATAGAGCGGGTTGGCGATGGCCTTCGCACTTACACATTCTTAACGACTTCCTGCACCCACGTGGGAGAAAGTTAGCGCAGGCGGCGGCGTGCCGCGTTACCCTCGCAGAAGAAGGCAGGCGCGATGGATCCAGCACAGTCCCATACGAAGACTCCCGATGAATGGCTGGCCACTGCGGAAGGGCAGAAGCGTGGGCGCTTCAAAGTGTTTCTGGGATACGCGCCGGGCGTGGGCAAGACCTTCAGCATGCTGAGCGAGGCGATCCGCAGAAAAAGCCGCGGGGAAGATATTGTGATTGGCATTGTGGAGTCGCATGGACGAAGCCGTACGGTCGAGCTTGCGGCGCAGTTACCGGCGGTGCCGCGCAAGCTGATCGAGTACAAGGGCACGCTGTTTGAAGAGATGGACGTGGCTGCGATCCTGCGGCGCAAGCCCGAGGTAGTGCTGGTGGATGAACTGGCACACACAAATATTGAAGGCAGCGAACACACCAAGCGTTTTCAGGACGTGCTGCAGATTCTGGAAGCGGAGATCGATGTGCTGTCGACGCTCAACATCCAGCATGTGGAGAGCATTACGCCGCGGGTGCAGAGTCTGACCGGGATCACGGTGCGCGAGTCGGTTCCGGACTGGGTGCTGGACCGTGCGGATGAGGTGGTGCTGGCCGATCTGACGCCTGAGGCGTTGGTACATCGCATGGGCCGCGGCGATATCTATCCCCAGGAACGAGTGGAGCGGGCGCTACAGAATTTTTTCCGGCGGGGAAATTTGATTGCGCTGCGCGAGATGGCGTTGCAACGAGTGACGCGCGCGGTGGATCGAACGCTGGATGACTATGTGGCGCAGAAAAAGCTGAGCGGGCATTGGCAGATTGCGGAGCGGGTGGCGGTGTGCATCAGCCCGAATCCTGAGTCGCGCGATTTGATTGCGCGTGGCGCGCGGATGGCAGAGGCGATGGGCGGCGAGTTGTTCGTGCTGAACGTGGAGGGAGACGAAGCGCTGCAGCAGGAGGAGAAACGCTCGCTTGAGGCGAATATTCAGTTTGCGGAGAATGTGGGCGCGCAGGTGGTCCGGCTGAAGGGCACAAGCGTTCCGACGGTCACTGCGGACTATATCGCGAAGAACAGGATTACCCAGGTGATCTTCGGGCGCTCGGCGGTGAAGGGCTGGAAGCAGTATCTTTATTACCACGCACTGGGAAAGTTTATGCGGAACGCGCCGCTTGTAGATGTGCATATTGTGACGCAGATAGCGAAGTAGGCGCGAGGTTCGTAGTTCGAGGTTCGAGGGAAATGCGGATACTGGTTGTCGATGATGAGCCGCAGATTACGCGGGTGCTGCGGACTTCGCTGCAGAGCAATGGGCACGAGGTGACGGTGGCGCAGGATGGCTCGGCGGCGCTGGACCAGTTTATGAAGGCGGAGCCGGACCTGGTGATTACGGATCTGGCGATGCCGGGGATGGATGGGATTGAGTTGACGCGCGCGATCCGGCAGCGCTCTCAGGTGCCGGTGATTGTGCTGAGCGTGCGCAGTCAGGACGCCTCTAAGGTTGCGGCGCTGGATGAAGGCGCGGACGATTACATTACGAAGCCGTTCAGCATTCAGGAACTGATGGCGCGGGTGCGGGTGCAGGCGCGGCGCTTGGCGGCAGCGACTGAGGCGGACGAGAGCACGATCGAGCTGGGTGATTTTCGCATCGACGTGGTGCGGCATCAGGTGATGGTGCGCGGTGCGGAGGTTCACATGACGCCGAAGGAGTTCGACCTGATGCTGTACTTCGCGCGCAATGCGGACCGCGTGCTGACGCACAAGACTCTGCTGCGCGCGGTATGGGGCGCGGCGGGCGTCGACCAGCCGGAATATCTGCGGGTGCTGGTGGCGCAGTTGCGCAAGAAAGTGGAGCCGGAGACCAGCAAAGGGGGCGAGCCGGTGTATATCGTAAGCGAGCCCTGGGTTGGTTACCGGCTAAGCCCGCGGGGCAGCGAAGGGTAAGAGCAGTTTTCTAAGCATTGACCTCGGCGGCTGAACAGGCTGCGGAAAAAGTCGATGTGGCCGGAGAGAGCGTACCTCAGGGGCTAAAGCCCTGTTGATTATTTGGCGCTTACGGCACGGATAAATCCGTGCCCTTAACGAAAGCCGAGTTTTTCCGCAGCCTGTGAAGCCGCGTCCCGACTGTGGGCCTTACAGCGCATGAATAACTCTTGCGCCTTTGCCGAGGGCTACTCCCAAGATAGCCAAGCAGTTGCGCGGAACTTATGGAATCTTAACGCCGTTTCTACGACATTCCTACGGGGTGGGCGCACAGACTCTATGAAGTGAACCTGCCGCTTCCTCTCCTGGTGGCCGGCGGGTTCCATGGTTGTCTCCGGCCGCGTTCCAACGAGCGCGGCCCGGGGACCGCCTGAGGAGTTTGCGCGATGAGCGATGTGATTTTTGTTGCCGTGTCGGTTGTCTTCTTCGCGATTGCGGTGTGGTACCTCGACGGGTGCCAGGCGTTGACTAAAGGAGGGCAGAACAATGCTTGAAAACATTCTTTTGCTGGCGTTGACTGGTGCGCTGCTGGTTTACCTGGTGTTTGCTTTGTTGCGTCCGGAGAAATTCTGATGACCTCGAATGGATGGTTACAAATTGCGGTGTTCTTTGGGTTGGTGCTGCTCTGCGCAAAGCCCATGGGCTTGTACATGGCCCGCGTGTATGAAGGCAAGAAGACGTGGCTGGACCCGGTGCTTGGACCGCTGGAACGGCTGCTGTACCGGCGGACCGGCGTGAATGCCAACGTGGAGATGCGCTGGACCGAGTATGGCGCGGCGATGCTGATCTTCTCGCTGGCGACGCTGTTGTTGACCTACGCAGTGGAGCGGCTGCAGCACGCGATTCGGTTGTGGAATCCACAGCACCTGGCTGCGGTGGAGCCGTACCTGGCGTGGAACACGGCGGCTTCGTTTACCACCAATACGAACTGGCAGTCCTATGTGCCGGAACAGACGATGAGCTACCTGACCCAGATGTTTGGGCTGGCGACGCACAACTTCTGGTCGGCGGCGGTGGGCATGGCGCTGGCGATCGCGTTCATTCGCGGGATTTCGCGGCGCGAGATGAAGACCCTGGGAAATTTCTGGGTCGATCTGACGCGCGGCACGCTGTGGATCCTGGCTCCGATGTGCCTGGTGTACGCGCTGGCGCTGGTGTCGCAGGGCGTGATCCAGAACTTCAAGCCGTACGAGACGGCGACGCTGGTGGAGAAGCAAACTGTAACCGCTACAGGCACAGATGGAAAACCCGCAACCACAACGGTTACAACCCAGACGATTGGGCAGGGTCCGGTGGCCTCGCAGGAAGCGATCAAGATGTTGGGGACGAACGGCGGCGGCTTCTTCAATGCCAACAGCTCGCATCCCTATGAGAACCCCACGCCGCTGAGCAACCTGATGCAAATGGTTTCAATTTTCCTGATTCCGGGCGGGCTGTGCGTGACCTTGGGAACGATGGTGGGCTCGCCGAAACATGGCTGGGCAGTGTTTGCGTGCATGAGCGTGCTGTGGTTCGTCGGCGTGACCGCGGCCTACTGGGCGGAGACGCAGCCGAATGTGTTGCTGCACGGCGTAGACCAGCATGTCGCGCAGCAGGGGACGGCGGTACATTCGGGCGGCAACATGGAAGGCAAAGAGGTTCGCTTCGGCATTGCGAACTCGGCGTTGTTTGCCACGGTGACGACGGATGCAAGCTGCGGCGCGGTCAACGCGATGCACGACTCGTTTATGCCACTGGGCGGGATGGTGCCGCTGATCAACATTATGACCGGAGAGATTATCTTCGGCGGCGTGGGCGCGGGCATGTACGGAATGCTGATCTTCGTCGTGGTGACGGTGTTTATCGCCGGCCTGATGGTGGGGCGTACGCCGGAATACCTGGGCAAAAAGATACAGGCGTTCGATGTGCAGATGTCGATGCTGTACCTGCTGATCTTTCCGCTGATCATTCTTGGATTCGCGGGCGTGACGGTGTTGCTGCCGAACCTGGGGCTGACCAGCTTGTCCAACCACGGGCCGCATGGACTGTCGCAGATTCTGTATGCGTACACGTCGGCGGTGGGCAACAACGGGTCGGCGTTTGCGGGGATCAACGCGAACACGCATTGGTACAACTCGACGATGGGCATCGCGATGCTGGCGGGCCGTTTCCTGATGATTGTGCCGATGCTGGCGGTTGCGGGAAATCTTGCGACCAAGAAGATTGCGCCTCCGAGTGTGGGCACATTCCCGGTGACGACGGGGCTGTTCACACTGCTACTGACCAGCGTGATCGTGATTGTAAGCTCGTTGACGTTTTTTCCGGCATTGAGCCTGGGGCCGATTTTGGAGCACTTACTACTGCGTGCGGGAACGAGTTTTTCGTAGCAGGTTCGCGGGAGAAGCAGATTCCTCCGCTGCGCTAAGGAATGACAACCGATTTGGTTGAGGGAGATTGAGATGAGCGAAGTGATTGTGTCCGGGATGAAACTGAGCGCGGTGACGGAGATGCCGGTGCAGACGAAGGTTTCGGCCGAGCAGCACGTTAGTTCCGGCGGCCGCCACGGGCAGGGCAAGAAGAGCCTGTTCGACGGCGTGATTGTGCGGCGTGCGCTGGTAGATGCGCTGCGCAAACTGGATCCGCGGCTGATGGCGAAGAACCCGGTGATGTTTGTGGTCGAGGTGGGTTCGGTGGTGACGACCTTGCTCCTGTTCAAGGGCGGCGGGCACTTCGGCTTCAACGTGCAGATCACGGCGTGGCTTTGGTTCACCGTACTGTTCGCGAACTTTGCCGAGGCCATGGCGGAAGGGCGCGGCAAGGCTCAGGCGGATGCGCTGCGCAAGGCGAAGTCGGAGACGACCGCGTACAAGCTGAAAGCGAATGGCGAGATTGAAGAGGTGCCGAGCTCGCATTTGCGCGTTGGCGACAAAGTGCGCGTGATTGCGATGCAGATGGTGCCCGGCGACGGCGAGGTGATCGAAGGCGTCGCGTCGGTGGACGAGTCGGCTATTACGGGCGAAAGTGCGCCGGTGATTCGGGAGGCGGGAGGTGACCGCTCGGCCGTGACCGGCGGGACGCGCGTACTGAGCGATGTGATCGTTGTGAAGATCACGTCCAATCCTGGCGAGACGTTTCTGGATCGCATGATTGCGCTGGTGGAAGGCGCGGAGCGGCAGAAGACTCCCAACGAGATTGCACTGAATATATTGCTGGCCGGGCTGACGATTATTTTTCTGTTGGCGGTGGTTACGTTGGAGCCTTTCGCGGTTTACTCAGGTGCGCCGCAGACGGTGTTTGTGCTGATCTCGTTGTTGGTGTGCTTGATTCCGACCACGATTGGCGGGCTGCTGTCTGCGATCGGCATTGCCGGAATGGACCGCCTGGTGCAGCACAACGTGCTTGCGGTCAGTGGGCGCGCGGTGGAAGCGGCGGGCGATGTGAACACGCTGTTGCTGGATAAGACGGGCACGATCACGCTGGGCAATCGGCAGGCGTCGGAATTTATGACGGCCGCGGGTGTGAGCAGCGAAGAGTTGGCGGATGCAGCGCAGTTGTCCAGCCTGCCGGATGAGACGCCGGAGGGCCGCTCGATTGTGGTGCTGGCGAAGGAGCAGTATGGTCTGCGCGGGCGCGAGCTGGCGAACCTGAAGGTTGAGTACATTCCGTTCAGCGCGTTGACGCGGATGAGCGGCATCGATATGGAAGGCCGCTCGATTCGTAAGGGAGCGGCGGATGCAATCGCCGGCTATCTGAAGGAGAATGGTTCGATCCTGCCGGATGAAGTGCGGGCGACTGTGGAGGCTGTAGCGCGTCAGGGTGGCACGCCGCTGGTGGTTGCGGAGAATGGCCGCGCGCTGGGCGTGATTCATCTGAAGGATATTGTGAAAGGCGGCATGAAGGAGCGCTTCGAAGAACTGCGCAGGATGGGCATCAAGACGATCATGATCACGGGCGACAATCCGCTGACCGCTGCGGCGATCGCGCGTGAGGCGGGCGTGGATGACTTTCTTGCAGAGGCGAAGCCCAAGGACAAGATGGACCTGATCAAGCGCGAGCAGGCGCAGGGCAAGCTGGTGGCGATGACGGGCGATGGCACGAACGACGCTCCGGCGCTGGCCCAGGCTGACGTAGGCGTGGCGATGAACTCGGGTACGCAGGCGGCGAAGGAGGCGGGGAACATGGTCGATCTCGACTCGAACCCGACCAAGCTGATTGAGATTGTGGGCATTGGCAAGCAGTTGCTGATGACTCGCGGCGCGCTGACGACGTTCTCCATCGCGAACGATGTGGCGAAATACTTTGCGATTATTCCGGCGATGTTCATGGTGGCGTTCCCGCAGATGGGCGTGATCAACGTGATGCATTTGAAGTCGCCGGAATCGGCGATTCTGTCGGCGGTGATCTTCAATGCGCTGATTATTGTTGCGCTGATTCCTCTGGCGCTGCGCGGCGTGAGCTATAAGCCGATGTCTGCGGCTGCGCTGCTGCGCAGGAATTTGCTGGTCTATGGACTGGGCGGCATTGTGGCGCCGTTCGTTGGGATCAAGGCGATTGATATGTTGATCGCTGCGGTGCATCTGGTTTGAAGGCAGGGAACAGGGAACAGGGAACAGGGAACAGGGAACAGGGATAGGGATAGGAACAGGCAGAAGCAACGGCAACGGCCAATACGGGGATTCTTCACTGCGTTCAGAATGACAGACGTGTAGACGTTCAGAATGACAGACGTGTAGACGTACAGAATGACAGACGTTAGTTGGGCGTTCAGAATGACAGACGCTAGTTCAGACCTGAGTGCGACTTTCAGAATGACAGACGTGAAGGGGTTGAGGGAGAAGCGATGAAGAAGCATATTGTTACTGCGGTTTTGTATACGTTGATTACGGCGGTGGCGTTGGGGATCGGATATCCGCTGGTGGTGACTGGGCTGGCCAAGGTGCTGTTTCCGAAGCAGGCGAATGGCTCGCTGATTTATCGCGCGGATGGCACGCTGGTGGGTTCGCGGCTGATCGGGCAGCCGTTCGATGGGCCGGGATACTTCTGGTCGCGACCATCGGCGGCGGGCACGGGGTACGATGCGTCGGCTTCCTCGGGCTCGAATTATGCTCCGACCAATGCTGCGCTGGCGACACGCGTGGCGGCGACGGTCAGCACGCTGAATCCGAAGGGAACGAATGCACCGGTGCCGATCGACCTGGCGACGGCGTCGGCTTCGGGGCTTGATCCGGATATTTCTCCTGCGGCGGCGGAGTACCAGGTGGCGCGCGTGGCGGCGGAGCGAAAGATGAGTGAGGATCAGGTGCGGACGCTGGTGGAGTCGCATGTGACGCCGCGCCAGTTTGGGCTGCTGGGCGAACCGAGGGTGAATGTGCTGGAGCTGAATCTTGATCTGGATAAGGTGAAGTAGGCGCGCGGTTCAAGGGCACGAGGCATCCGGTTGAAGATCGAAGATGGTTCAAGGCTGAAGTGGAACGGGCTGCCCCAAGCGGGCAGCCCGTTCCATTGCAACCGACAACAAATCGAGGAAGTGCAGGAAAACTGGCCTCTTGGCTTCGAGATGTTTGCAGGAGTTTGCGGGCGCAGTTCTGCGGGCATTGATAAATTGGCGGCGGACTCTTGATTCGGTGACATGGATGGGCGTGGGCCGGATAATTTTGCACTCGCAAAATTGCGTGCGCTGGGTTGTTGTCTTTGGCTGGGCCCCTGATTTCTGCATCTGCCTGTTTCCAAGTGAGTTCGCTCGCTCTGCGCCCCCCCTTTTTTTCTTGCAGTCTGTAACTGTTTTGGAAAATCTTTAGGGGTTCCTTATTTCCTTCCTGCAAGAATCAGCACTTACAGCCAGCGAAGCAGAACCTGACGCCAAAACAAGAGACATCGGAACGTACGTCGTCCGGCAGCATACCTATCTTCAGGAGACATCGATTATGTCGACGCAGAAGTGTATCTATCGCTTATTGGCAGGATTCGCCGTTTTTCTCGCGCTTCTTTTGCAGGTCCGGGTTTCGCACGCACAGCAGACGACGGGCGGTATTACGGGCGTAATAACCGATGCGCAGGGGGGCGTGTTGTCTGCCGCGAAGGTGGACGTGGTGCAGCAGGAGACGGGGCTGAAGCGCAGCCAGATTTCGGGCGATAACGGCTACTATGCGTTTGCGAACCTGCCCATCGGACACTACACGGTGACGGTGACTCACGAGGGATTTCAGAAGCAGGTTTTTCCGGGGATCGCGGTGCAGGCCGACCGCACGGCAACGCTGAATGCTCCGTTGGCGGTGGGCTCGGTGTCGACTGAGGTGACGGTGAACGCGTCGCCGCTGATGAATGCGGTGGATACGACCAACGGTTATGTGCTGGACAAGACGCAGCTGGAGACGATTCCGCAGCCGACGGGGAGCTTTACGGGCGTGGCGATTCTGTCGCCGGGCGTGAATGCGGAGTTGCCGAGCGGCACTGGCGCGAACGATGGGCTGGGCAATCTGCCGATCTGGGCGAACGGGCAGCGCGACACGGCGAACAGCTTCAGCCTGAACGGGGTGGACGGCAGCAGCCTGTTCAACGGCAAGAGCACCAGCCAGGTGGGCTCTGCGCGGGTGGTGAACTCGACGGGCATCTCGACCTCTGGCGGGGCGGGCGGCGTGATCCAGTCGGCGGCGTCAGTGTACACCTCGATCGGCAATGCGATTCCGACGCCGGCTCCGGAGACGATTGAAGAGGTGCGGGTGAACGCCTCGATGTACGACGCAGAACAGGGGACGACCTCCGGCGCGCACATCGATATGACGACATCGTCGGGCACCAATGGTTTCCATGGCGCGCTGTATGCGCACCGCGGGACCAATGCGTGGAATGCGGCTCCGTTCTTCTTCAAGAACGATCCTCTGATCGCGGCGAATTCGCGGCTGGTGAATCCGGAACTGCACCGGTACATTGTGGGCGGAACGTTTGGCGGGCCGATCATCAAGGACAAGCTGTTCGGGTTTGTGTCGTATCAGCATCTGCATGTGTCGGACCAGCAGATCGGCGACTCGTTTTTGAATGTTCCGGCGGGGTTGTCGGATACGAACCGCACGGCGGCCGGACTTGCCGGGATCATCAATCAAAACTTCGCCTGCGAGACCGGGGTGGCTACGAGCAATGCTGTCGGTTGCTTCCCGGGCAGCTACAACCTGACCGCCTCAAGCATCAATCAGACGTTTCTGGGTCTGTTCAACTCGCCGTCGCTTCCGGGCGAGCCAGGCAAGTGGCTGATTCCGAATGACACCGGCTCGACCTCGCTGAGTGTGCACCATCAGTACGACGCGTTCCTGCCGGGCACGGGCCGCTTCAAGGCGGATCAGGCGGCGGCCAGCCTGGACTACAACGCTACGCAGAAGGACACGCTTGCGTTGAAGTACTACTACCAGCACGATCCCACGCTGGCGCCGTATGCGTTCTCGAGCGTGCCGGGCTTTACTGAGCACCTGGACTCGGGCGCGCAGGTCTTCTCCATCAACAATACCTACCTAGTGAAGTCGAACCTGAGCACGACGGAGAGCATTGGGCTGCTGCGCGAGAAGACGTGGGCGGACAATGAGCAGCCGTTCGGGCCCAAGTCCATCCCAGGCGGAAATGTCGGCAATGTTGCGATCAACACGTTCAACTCGACGTACTTTCCGGGCGTGTCGATCTACGGCGTGCTGGGCGCCGCCGGGTATGACTCGTTCGGCGGCTCGGGCGTCCTGAACATCGGCCCGAACGCGGAAGGACAGGGAAGTAATGTGGGCGCGTTCCAGAACCGGCTGGAGCCGTCGGCGGCCGCGATCTGGACGCTGGGCAAACACACCGTGGCCTTTGGCGGGACCTACAGCTACACGCAGTTGAACACCATCGACCACCGCACCAACGCCGGCACCGTGACCTGCGACGACCTGAGCGCGTGCGCCCAGGGCTTCGTCACCACGGGCAGCGGATCGACGGGCTTCTATGTGTCGTCGTTCCTGCAGGGCAATGCGAGCCGTTACTACCGCGCCAATCAGGTGGGCATGTATGTGCAGGACAAGTACCAAGTGCTGCCGAACCTGTCGTTGACGGCGGGTGTGCGCTACGACTGGGATGGCGGGTTGAGCGAGAAGTATGGACGCATCTTCAACTTCGATCCAGCGCTGTACAGCTATAACGCGGTCAGCGATGCGATTACGAATCCCGGGTTCATCATCGCGGGCAACAATTCAAACGGCACCGCGGGCGTGAGTCCGACGACCCTGACCGGCAGGCAGTGGGG
>JALYIG010000081.1 GCA_030775885.1 Acidobacteriota bacterium
GTCGCGAGCATGTCTACATCAATCGCATCGTCCGCGAGTTCAAGTACACCAACGGGGTGAAGAAGCGGCTGCTCGACAAGGTCAACAAGACTGTCGACGCGATGCGCACGCTGGAACGCCAGATCAAGTCGCTCGACGTCAAGCACGAGAACTCGAAATCCGAAGAACTGCGCAAGGAGTATCGCCGGCAGCAGAAGAACTGCCGCACCGACCTCGAGCGCATCGAAGCCGACGCCGGCATCGACATCGCCGACCTCAAGCGCACCCAGCGCGAGATGATCCAGGGCGATATGGACGCCGAGCGTGCCAAGCGCGAGCTCATCGAGGCCAACCTCCGGCTGGTCGTGTCGATCGCCAAGAAGTACACCAACCGCGGACTGCAGTTCCTCGACCTGATTCAGGAAGGCAACATCGGCCTGATGAAGGCCGTCGACAAGTTCGAGTACCGTCGTGGTTTCAAATTCTCGACCTACGCAACCTGGTGGATTCGTCAGGCCATCACCCGCGCCATCGCCGATCAGGCCCGCACCATTCGCATCCCGGTGCACATGATCGAAACCATCAACAAGCTCATCCGTACCAGCCGTCAGCTGGTACAGGAGCTAGGCCGCGAAGCGTCGTCCGAAGAGATCGCCAAGCGCATGGACATCCCCGTCGCGAAGGTCCGCAAGGTCCTCAAGATCGCGCAGGAACCCATCTCGCTCGAAACGCCCATCGGCGAAGAAGAAGACTCGCACCTGGGAGACTTCATCGAAGATCGCATGGCAGTCTCGCCCGCCGATGCCGTCATCGCGGTCAACCTGAAGGAGTACACGTCGCAGGTGTTGCGCACGCTGACGCCGCGCGAAGAGCGCGTCATCAAGATGCGCTTCGGCCTCGAAGACGGTTCGGAGCACACGCTCGAAGAGGTTGGCCAGTCCTTCCAGGTCACCCGCGAGCGCATCCGCCAGATCGAAGCCAAAGCCCTCCGCAAGCTGCGCCACCCCAGCCGCTCGCGCAAGCTAAAAGCCTTCGTCGACGGCGTAAAAGACGCGTAGTTCTTGGACCAGCCACAAAACTGGGTGCCCCACATCTCGCCTCTGAGATGTGGGGTTTTTGCTTGATCGTCCCAATCCTCTTCGTCGCTCGAACCACCATAACCTTGGGTGCCCCATGTCTCGCTTTTGAGACATGGGTTTACGATGAAGCCGCCTCTTCTTCTCTCGAACCACCATAACCTTGGGTGCCCCATGTCTCGCTTCTGAGACATGGGTTTACGATGAAGCCATGACCGCGGGCCTTGTTCGACATCAAACCAACGGCGATTTCCACTTCATCACCTTCAGTTGCTATCACCGCAAACCATATCTTGCAGACCCATCCGCAAGAAATCTATTCGAACGGTCCCTCGAAACAATGCGGCTTCGATATGACTTCGTCGTCGCAGGCTATGTCGTCATGCCGGAGCACATCCACCTCTTGGTCAGCGAACCCAAGCTGGCGCTCCTCTCGAAAGCGCTGCAGGCTCTCAAACTTTCAGTATCGGTTCAGCGAAAGGAGCGCCCCTTCTGGCAGGCGAGATACTACGACTTCAACGTGTACACACCTGACAAGGCGAGCGAGAAAATCGACTACATGCACAAGAATCCTTTGAAGCGCAGTCTGGAATCGGAGCCCGGCGGATGGGCATGGTCGAGCTATCACCACTATGCCACTGGCGACCGGGGCGTGGTCGAGATTGAGTCCGACTCGACAGCCGCGAACAGAGATCGTGCAGCTGCACAAACCCATGTCTCAGAAGCGAGACCTGCGGCACCCAGTATCGTGGAGGGTTGATATGCGAATGCAGATCTACAGCCAACCTCGCGCGCGCGCGATCCGCGCAGCATCCACGCGGTTCGCAGCGCCAAGCTTGGCAATCGCCTCCGACAGATAATTCCGCACCGTGCCCTCGGACAGTCTCAACTCCGCCGCAATCTCGGCCGAGGATCGCCCGTCGCCAGCGCGCTGCAGAATCTGCCGTTCGCGATCGGAGAGCGGATCCTCATCAGCGCTCCAAGCCTCAGTCGCAAGCGCAGGATCGATGGCGCGCAGGCCAGAGTGTACCCGCCGTATCGCCTCCGCAAGCTCCGACGCAGGCCGCTCTTTCAAAAGATAGCCACGCGCGCCGGCATCGAGCGCCCTCCGCAGATAGCCCGGCCGGGCAAACGTCGTGAGAATGATGATGCGCGCCTTCGAGTCGGTCTGCTTCAAATCCGCCGCGAGTTCAAGCCCCGTCTTCTCCGGCATTTCGATGTCGGTCACAATCACGTCGGGCGTATGCAGACGCACCATCTTCAGCGCCTCGCGTCCGTTCGTGGCCTGTGCTACAACGTTGATGTCCGGCTCCATGCCGAGTAATGCGGCAAGCGCTCCACGCAGCATCGTTTGATCTTCTGCGAGCAGCACGCGGATCTGCGCGGCGAATTTACCGGAAGCACTCATGAGGCAGCCTGCGTCACGTCGGTGTGCGCGCGCAGCGGAAGTTCAATCAGCAGCCGAGTGCCGTGATCGCGTTCGAGCGACAGCCGGCCGCCCAACGATTCGATGCGCTCCCGCATGCCCCGCAGGCCGTTGCCTTCGCGCGCCACCGCGTGCTCGCCATTGTCCTCGACCACCAGTCGCCGCCGTCCTTCAACCGTCACCAGCCGCAGCTTGCACGTCGTCGCACGTGCGTGGCGCACAATGTTCGTCACCGCCTCGCGCAGCGCCAGCGAAAGCGCTGTCTCCTCCGCAGCGGTCAGCTGTGTCGCTCCCGCTGCGTCCGAATCAACAGTAAGCATGACCGCGGCCGCGTCCAATGTCTTCCGCGCGGCATCAATCTCAGCAGCCAACCCGCGCGTACGGTATCCGCCAATCGCCTCGCGCACCTCCGCCAGCGATGTGCGCGCGATGCGCTCTACATCGGCAATCTCCGCCGCGGCGCGTTGGTGGTCGCTTGCCTGGTCGCGCTGAATCAGACGATTCGCTAACTCTGCCTTCAGCACAATCACCGACAGCGTATGCCCCAACACGTCGTGCAGATCGCGCGCAATGCGTTCGCGCTCCGCCACCGCGGCCAGCGCAACGTTTTCGTCGTGTGCCGCCCGAAGCTGCATATCCGCACGTCTCTGCTGCGCGAAAAATACGTTGCCGCCCCCGACAATGCACATCAGAAAGATAGCCATCACTGTGTTCGGCCAGGCAATATGCAAAAAACCATGATGCACACGGAAGATATACCCTTCGCCGATCACCAGCAGGACCTCGCCCGCGAACGCTATCCCGATGCGTCGAAACGAAGCAAGACTGAAGGGCAGGAACGCCGAGGCATACACGAAGAATGTCGACGCCCCAGGGTTCCACGGAAACGAAATCAACCCGAGCGCCATTGTGGCCGCAATCATCCACGGTCGAGCCGGCCGGATCTGATCCGAGCAACGGAAGAACATATAGAACACGACCAGAAACAGCGCAAAGACGGCAAGCGTGCCAAGCCAAAGATAGAGGCTCGGCTCCATGATCGGATCGATGAACAGAAAGCCCGTATAGGCGATCCAGATCATCGCCCATCGGCTTCCTGTCCGCCCCGGGTTTTTCGTGCTTACGCTCATAGCCGACTCCATTTGCAGTGTACCGCTGGGCCTACGAATTTCGCTCCAGCTTGCGAAAGGCAAGCAGTGCTACGCCCAGCATCACCAGCGTAAATCCAAGCAGTCCGATCCAGTGGCTCGCCGTCGTGCCGTTGCTGGCATAGCCGAACGCACCCAGCGTAAGCTGCGACAGATGATACGTCGGCAGCAGCAGCGCGAACTTCTGCATCACCTTCGGCAGCATCATGATGGGAATCCAAAGGCCGCCGCAAAAACTCATCGGAAGATAAATCATATTGGTGAAGCCCGGCGCGGAGTTGAACGGCACCAGCAGCGCCACCGCCATGCCCAGGCACGCAAACGGAATCACGCCAACCATGGTGAGCCCGATCAGTCGCGCAAACTCCGTCACCGTAATCGAAACATGCGCCCCCGCGATGCCAATCAGCGTCAGCAGGCAGACGATGATCACGCCAAAGCCCATTGCGCCGCAGCACTTTGCCAGCAGGTACGCCAGAGGAGGCATGGGGCTCGCTCGCTTTAACTCCAGCCAGCCTGCGTTCAACTCACCCGCGAGGCCCACACCAATGCCGAACAGCGCCGCGCCGACCATGCCAAATACTGCATAGGTGGCCAGCATATATTTCGCCACGGAGACGCCATGAATCATCTCTCCGCGGTTCATCACGATGCCAAAGAAAATGTAGAAGGCCACCGGAAATCCAATGACGGAGAGCGAGAAGGCCCGCGTTCGCAGCAGGCGGACAAATTCGTAGCGCGCTTCCACCAGAAAGATGCGGAGATTGCGAGTGGCCGCGGAGGTTGCGGCGGGATGCGTGATGGCTGCGGTCGACATAAGTTTCTCCCTTCGATTTCTAGAGCAAGTTCCATAGTTGTGAAACTATTTCAAGGGCGTCATTCTGGACGAAGTCCAGAATCTCGGTAGTTGCTTTTCGTGGCTCCTACCCCTTTAGGGAAACGGCTCGATTGCGTGTCCGAATCTATTCCGCGGTCAGCGCCAGGAAAGCATCTTCAAGCGCGGGACTTTGTACTTCGATGGAGTGCAGACCGAGATCGAGCGCAAGCAGTTCGCGCAGCGTGGTCTCCGGGTGTGTGCTGGTGATCGTGCTCAGCGCGCCCGCTGTCTCCACGCTGATGACTCCCGCCATGGCCAGCAGCGTGGCCTCCGGCAGCGACGTCGCGCAGCGGATGATCTTCAAGCTGCGGCTCGTCGACTTGCCTGCACTCGCCGCGCCCATCGACTTCACCTCCGCCGGCGTGCCCTCGCATACCATCAGGCCTTTGTTGATCACCACAATGCGATGCGCCAGAGCGTCGGCCTCTTCCAGGTAGTGCGTCGTCAGCAGCACCGTCTTGCCACGCGCCGCAAGCGACCGGATCTGCACCCACATCCCGCGCCGCGATTCGATGTCCAGGCCCACCGTCGGCTCATCCAGGAAGATGAGGTCAGGGTCCCCAGCCAGCGCAATCGTGAACAGCACGCGCTGTCGTTGCCCGCCGGAAAGTTCGCCGAACATGCGCTCTTCGATGCCCTCCAGGCCGGCCGCGTGCACCAGGTCCGCATACGCCATCGGCTTCGGATAGTAGCCGCGGAAGATGTTGATATGCTCGCGCACGCGCAGCATCTCCGGCGCGCGTCCAATCTGCAGCATCACGCCGGTGCGCATGCGCGTCGCAGTCTGCCGCGGGTCGTCGCCAAACACGCGCGCACTGCCGGCAGTCGGCGAACTCAGCCCCATCATCAGCTTCACCGCCGTCGATTTGCCCGCGCCATTCGGGCCAAGCAGAGCGACAATTTCGCCGCGCCGCAGCGTCAGCGAAAGGTTATCCAGCGCCACCACGCCATTCGCGTATCGCTTGGTAACGCGGTCGAGCGAGGCCACAGTGGTCTGCAGTGCCGTCGTTTGTGGCGCCGCGAAGGGCATGCCGTCGATCGTGTCTCCCGGGCCGTAAAAATTCTGAACTGCGCTCATGGGATCGCTCCTTAAATATCTCGAGACGCTGTCTCGATTACAAAACCAAGTATGGATCCGCTCCACGTCCACTTGCAGTGAGGTAGGTCAACAAACCAGCATGACGTTTGTCATGTTTCTGAGAACACTCCGATAAGTCTTCATCTCTGGGTGCCCCAGGTCTCGCTTCTGAGACCTGGGATCTCACATCTTTCGGTGCCTCCGGTGTCGCTTCTGTGACTTGGGATCTGACATCTTTCGTCACGAAACCTCGGGTGCCCCATCTTTGCGCAGTCTCATCGCGCAAGGGTGGGATCGACGAAGCTCCCACCACCCCCACAATCGCCTCCGCCACCCTCCGCGCAGAATCCGCATCCAGCACCGTCCCGTTCGCCACTTCAATCCGCACCACCGCAATTCTCACCAGCCCATCGGCCGCGGGAAGCAGCATCTCCTGCCGCCGCGGCACCACGCGCACACCCCTGCCGTCCACTTCCACAGTCCGCGCCAGGTAGGCCACCGCCGTCATTCGCGGATCCACTCCACTCAGATCTTCTCGCCTCTCCCAAGCCCACACCGTAAGCCGCGGCAGCCTCGCCATCCGGGTCGAAACGCCACCGCGCGCCCCAACCGTCCGGCCCCCGCTCGCCGACATCAGCCCAACCGACAGCGCCGCAAATGCCATCCACCTCGCTGCGCGCATCGGCCAATCAACTTTCATTGCCCCAAGAGGATCCAACCCAGCGTCCAGGTCAAGCCTCCGTCTCGCGAACTCCAGCCGGTCGCCAACAGGTCAACCTCGCTGGCGCGCCGGAAGTCCACTCCGCACGCTCGCTCTCGTGGCACAGCCCAGATTGATCAGCCTCTGTGATTGCAATCACACAGCGGCCACCCGCAGGGCTCTACACTGTCCGCTTGCATCCATCCCGAACCAGAAGGAAACTGCCATGCAATCCGACCCCTTGTACACCATGAAATCCTGTAACGGAGACAACTGCGAGTGTGTCCCCGATGAGGTAGCCGACGCCGTATACGACAGCCTGAACCAGATTCCCGGAGCGGATCTGCGCTCGCAGCGACGCGACTCCCTCGCCCAAATGCTGGCGCCCCTCATGGCCCAGCAGGGATGGCGATTCTGTCCCTGCTTCCCCATGCTGCGCTCGGAGGAGCACGCCAGGATCTTTGATCTGGTCCACACAAACCTCGCCAATCGTCTGGCTCATAAAGCAGCCTTTGCACACGTGGCCTAGCTGCATTTCTTCGTCCCAGGATTCAGCTAACCCGCCTCACGCAGAAGCATCCAAGCTGGGATGCCTACCCACGCACCGGAAATGCAGGTTCGACAGCTCGGCAGCACCGGAGAAAAAGTCTCCGCCATCGGCATCGGCGGCTGGCATCTAGGCCTGCCCAAGGTGAGCGAAGACCTCGCCATCCGCATCGTCCGCACCGCGCTCGACCGCGGCATCAACTTCCTCGACAACTCGTGGGACTACTTCAACGGCCTCTCCGAACTCCGCATGGGCAAGGCCCTCCGCGATGGCTACCGCGCCAAAGCCTTCGTCATGACCAAGATCGATGGCCGCTCCAAAAAAGAGGCGGCCACCCAGATCGAGCAGTCTCTCCTCCGCCTCGGCGTCGATCACATCGACCTCGTCCAGCACCACGAAATCCTCCGCTTCGAAGACCCGCACCGCATCTTCGACAAGGAGGGCGCCCACGCCGCCATGCTCGAAGCACGCAAGGCCGGCAAGATCCGCTACATCGGATTCACCGGCCACAAGGACCCGCACATCCATCTGCACATGCTCGAAGTAGCCCGCGAAAACGGCTTCCGCTTCGACACGGCGCAGATGCCGCTCAACGTCATGGACGCTCACTACCGCTCCTTCGGCAAGCTGGTCGTGCCCGAACTGGTCGAGCAGGGCATCGGCGTGCTCGGCATGAAGTCCATGGCGAACGGCATCCTCCTCGGCGCAAGGGTCGCCACGCCCACCGAATGCCTCCACTACGCGCTCTCGCTGCCCACGTCGGTAGTCATCACCGGCATCGACTCAATGAAGATCCTCGACCAGGCCTTCCGCGCCGTGCGTACGCTGCCCTCGTTCACCGAGAAGAAACGCGCCGCCGTGCTCGACCGCACACGCACCGCCGCCGCCACCGGCAAGTGGGAGCCATTCAAAACCTCCTCCATCTTCGACGGCACCGCCACCAACCCAGAATGGCTAGGCGAAGAACCCGAACGCCTGCAAAACCTCATACCGCAGTAGCCACTAAGGCCACCGCCTGCCATTCCGATTACCTCTTGTCATTCTGAGCGAAGCGAAGAACCCCCGCATTTGCTCCCGCCCCCTTGCGTGTCCCCCATGCTCACCGACCCGCCGAACAAACCCAACCCCCTCCCCTTGTACACTATTCTCGTGTACACTGGAACAGTGAAGAACATCACATTAAGCGCCGACGAAAACCTTATCGCCCAGGCCCGCAAAGCCGCCGCCGAGCAGAACACCACGCTCAACGCAGCCTTCCGCGAGTGGCTCGAGCAGTACTCCGGGCGGGAGCGACGTCTCCATGCTTTCGACGAGATCATGGAGCGAACCAGTTATTTGAAAGTCGACCGCAAGTACACGCGCGATGAGCTGAATGAGCGATAGGCTCTTCTTCGATACCAACATCTTTATTTATTCGAAAGATCCCCGCGATCCGCTGAAACAGCGGCTGGCCATCGAACTACTGCGCGATGCGGCGGATGAGGGCAATGGAGTCATCAGCTATCAGGTCATTCACGAGTTCTTCAACTTTGCGCTTCAAAAATCTCCGCAAAAGATGAGCCCCCAGGACGCCTATATCTTTCTGGCCGATGTCTTCGGCTCATTCGAAGCCGTCGCTTCTTCAACTCCAGTCGTCTCTGGGGCCATCCACATCCAGCAGCGCTACCAACTCAGTTGGTACGACAGCCTGATCGTCTCCGCCGCCCAGCAAGGCGGTTGCACCACCCTCTACTCCGAAGACCTCCAGCACGCCCAGACCTTCGGCACCGTCACCGTCCGCGACCCCTTCCGCTAGGTCCAATCGACGGCCCAGCAAGGTGCGGGCCAGCTAATTGACGGGCCAGCCAATGGATTGGTCCGTGAGAGATAGTCCGTCATCCTGAGCGTAGTTTGGCCGGCTTTCCGGCCAAACGGAGTCGAAGGACC
>JALYIG010000082.1 GCA_030775885.1 Acidobacteriota bacterium
GAAATACGAGAGGCAGATAGATCAGCACACGTTGGATTTTCTTGTAGTTACCAAAAATGAGCATGACTCCCGAACCCACACTGAGCGGGACAACGAACCAGCGGTAATCGATGTGGATCAGCATCGAGAGAGCGGCTCCGCCCCCTTCCAGGTCGGCTGCCAGCGTCATCAAATTAACGATCAGTACCGACGCCAGCGCTAGCAACGCCCAGAACCTGCCGTAGTGTCTGCGCACAGCCTTTTCCAAGCCGGTGTTCATCACCACACCAACTTGCGCGCTAATCGCCTGTACAACCGCAAGCATCGGGATGATGAGCAACACCAGCCAGCTCAAGCCATAGACAGTGGTTGAGCCGATCACCGCAAGCGATGCAACTGTTGTGGGATCATTGTCGGATGCGCCAGAGACGATCCCAGGACCGAGTACCTTCCACCAGGGGGCGGGCAGTTTCTTACTATTCGAACGCGTGCCATTAGGCGCTAGGCGAGCAGATGTCGCATTAGTTGAGGCGCCATTGAGTCGCTCGCGCGCGTCTCTAGTCATCCCCTTTGAGTACCTCCACATGACTGTAACAGGCGCTCGCTTCTTCCTCTAGCAGCATTGCCATCTGCACGGACGCCGATCCTTTGTGTCCACTTAGCGGCTTACGCGAGACGCAGATGACTGATGCGACGCCGGCACACCTGCTCATCCCACTGATGAGGTGGTCCGCCGCTTGATTCCCCTGTGAGAGCGGGAGGATCGTGGAGGCTGCTGACAAGGAGGATCATCGTGTCGCTTTCGACCCTGAATGGAGAAGCTGTTGAGTATAGCGGCCTCATCATGAGTCCATGCCGCTGCGACCGGCAAGGCGAGCCCATGACCCGACCGTGACTCCTTCTCGGCAGGTCAATCAACATTCCAGATTCATTCGGAAATGGAAACGACAGTGGCCGAATAGGGCGCGACCACCACGAACGCTGTGGTGCGCAAATCCACCTCGTCAAGCCACCCCCGGCCCGGGCGACGGATCTTGAACCTGTGACACACTACCCGATACAATCCTGGCCAGTGTCGTCAGAAATTTCATCTCCTCCGTCCAGTCCGCTTAGGCTGAAATCAGTTGATGCCCCGTAGCATCGACAGCGCAGCTGCGTAGTTCTTGTGAACTGCTGAAGAGCGTTGCGATCTGACCCCGACCTTTGAATCCACACTTCATTGGCGGAACTCAATTTACATATCCATTCGTGGGTGGGATAAGTGCGTCATCTTGCGGGCCGCCAGCCTTAACTCGTGTCATTACCGCTAAGTCCCACGCGTCGATCAAGGCGTTTCCTGCCTGCTAGCCGCAGTCTGCTGCAATCGCAATCAGACGACGACCGCCTAACCCTTTCGATGCGGCGGACCGCACCGCCGTTGCCGATATGTTCGATACATAACCCACCCATGGAATGGAAGCATCTTATTAGATGTGCAAACGACTCATCATTACAAACTTGTAGCCAGCCCACATCTCTTCGTCAACGGAAAACTCAAGGGCCAGCTACGAGTGAAGGTCGCTCTGCTAGAGAATGGCGGATTGACGCAAGGTCTCTTCCTAGATGGTGTGGTAAGTTCTTGAGCCGTGAAGCGACGACATCGATATTGGGCGAACTTCGGGCGGGTCGCTGTGTTTCAATACCGCGCGCGATCACCACTTTGCAGATGGTCGAATTGGGCTTCCGATAGTTCTCTCTAAGTTCATGCCGCTCATACCCGGAAGACATACACCGTGGGGAATAGGATTGACCTAACCCGTGTAGCCACCGTTTAAGCGGTGAGGCGACGTGGCTGGAGCTGACGAATCCTAAGCCGGCACCAGCCAATTACCGATTGAATGCCGCTTTTAGCTGGCTAGCCGCTAATTGTTCAGCACCCTTTGCCTGGTCTACCGCCGCTCCCATCCCGAAGAATTCGTGTGTCATAGTCGGATAGTTCTTATGCATGACAGGAACCATCCTTTCGGAGTTTCTCCGCATACTGCATTCCTTCGCTACGTAGCACGTCGAAGCCGTCCGTGATGACCAATGCAGGTGGCAGCCCTGTCAAGCTCTCCGCCTGCAGAGGTGAGATATAAGGGTTGCGGGCCTGTGTCCCGGCGGCGACGTATTGCTTGTAGAACCAAAGCATCATCTCCTTGGTCAATATGGGGCCATCTGCGCTGTCCTGATAGGAGGGAACTTTGGATCGAAGTTTGCGATGGGATAGACAAGTAATTGAAAGATCGGCATTTTGCCTTTCTTGTCTCGCGCCATGAGACAAGTCACAGTCGCTAGATTGCCACCAGCGCTTTCTCCTGCCACCGCTACCTTTTCTGCTGTTCCGTTCAGTTCTTGGGCATGCTCCATAACCCACTGCGTCGCGGCATACGCATCGTCAGCCGCCGCAGGAAACTTGTTCTCAGGGGCCTTACGATAGTCCACCGAGACAAGAATCTGATTTGCCAAAAGGTCCGCAAGCTGATTCTGGACTTGCCGCCGGCGCAGCGCATTGTGCTGGAGATGACTTACTTCAAAGGAATGACCCATTCGGAAATTGCTGAAACGACAGGCTACCCGCTAGGGACAATCAAGACCAGAATCCTATGCGCATTGCAATATTTGAGGAAGCACTTTCAGCAAAATGGTATGCGACTCTAGGCAAACAGGAAAGCCACAAATAGCTTGTTCCGGAGACCACCCAGGAGACGCTCACCGAGAGACCCTTGTACCTCGCAGGAATGATCCAATTCTCGTCCCGAACAGCACTAAATCTGCACAGGCGAGGCGCAAGCAGCATAGACGCAGCTCGCAAACTGCAGGCGTGACGAACCGTATGGCGAGATATACCCGCCAGACCGTGTGCAATTTGACCAGACTCGTCAATACCGTCCGATACCCTACGTCTAAACGTAGTCAAAGGAGAGGCGCGATGGTAGTCAAACAGCCGTAGCCCATTGCATGCTTCATGGAACAATTAGCGCGACGATTAACCCCTTGCCTAAGGGGTAGAGGTGTTGGACGTCCTGAGGCGCCTGGATGTCTTGTTGTGGGAGCTCAATTCAGATAGCCATTTGTTGGTGGAATAGGTGCGTCATCCTGCGATCCGCCAGCACTGCTTCGGATGAGTGTAAATATGTCCAACATCGCAGCGATACTGCGGATGTTCCCCACAACGCTCATTACCTCTTCGATACCGGCATGTTTGTTCGCCAGGGTCTCGAGGCGTTCGCTCACGTTGCGTAATTGGTCGGCTTCCAACAGAATATCCTCGAAAGGCCCGAAGTAGCAGGTACCAGGCGCGGAGGAGCTTGTTACTGTCGTGTCCAGCTTCGCCTTGACTTCAACCTGAAGGGGTGCACCTTCTATCAAACGCACCGTTGCCGCCTCGCCAAGGAGGGTAAGAAACAATCCGAGCAGCTGCGCAATGAGGATAATTCCGATCTCGCCATCCTCATCGGTATCAATTCGGAATTCAACGTCGCCGAGACCGCGCAAGCCTCCACTCGCGGTTACCTGCACCGCACTAAGCCTTGGAGACTGCGACTTGGCCAGAGACAAAGCACGAGAAGCGAGCGCCTGAAAACCGTCGACTCCTACGGGTGCGCAGAGCTGCCGGCGGAGCCTCTCATAGGCGCGAACAGTCGCAAGCTCGGTCTGTGCAGAAGGTGGATCCGCATCAACTTCGAATGCAATGAGCCTGCGTGCCCAATCGCGAATCATTGGTGGAGAAAGCATTGGTTCTCTCCTTGCATGCTACGCCTCACTGTAAATGTGAGGATTCCATCGCGACAATACTTCTGGCCAATTGCTTGAGTAATGACATTCCCGGCGCGCTTCCATCCTGGCGCCACACAAACCAACTTACATGAAATATTTCGTGGAAGCCGAGCACTATTGACCAATATGAACTCGCCGTTGGTCGTACTGCACAGCAGTCGGGATAACGGTTGTAAATCAGTCATTTCAAAGATGAGCAACGTGTTCTGCTTTGATCAGTCAACGGATCCGCGACGGAGTACACTCATTCTGATACAAAAGCCCACGACCAAAATGGTACGAAGCGCAGACACTCCGACGACACGCGAGCTTGCCCTACGACTTCTTGCTTACGAAGGGGCTGAGATAAGTCCTTCCGCGGCCGATATGCATGCGGTATCTCGCGTGTGCGACAAGCTCCGCCGTCCTTTAACTACGCTGGCTGGGGCAGCGGGATTTCGTTCGCTCCTGGCGCGCGCATTGACCTTGGCAAAGCGGGAGTCTCCTGTCCTTGGCGCATGGGAAGTTAAGTCGGACGGCTCGCTGCAAGGCCTGAATGGCGAAGCGGCGCAGTCGGGTGCCGTGCTCATTGCGCACTTACTCGGGCTGATGATCACATTCATCGGCGAGTCTCTGACGCTCCGACTCCTGCATGATGTATGGCTAGATCTACCCGGCTCCGAAATTAAACCTGGAGGAAAGAATTAGAATGAATGAGCAGAGCAGGGTCAAAATTAACCAGTTGCCGACCGGAGTACCCGGACTGGATGAGATACTCGGTGGCGGCCTCCCCGAGTTTTCGTTCAACATCATCGCCGGATCGCCCGGATGCGGCAAAACCACCCTGGCGCACCAGTTTATCTTCGCTAATGCCACAGTGGAGCGGCCGGCCCTTTACTTCACCGTCTTGGGCGAACCGGCGCTGAAGATGTTGCGCTACCAGCAGCAATTCACCTTCTTCGATGCGTCGAAGCTGAACAACGCCGTGCGCTTCGTCAATCTGAGCCAGGATCTCGTTGATCGCGGGCTACAGGGAGTACTAGAAGAGATTTCCAAACAGGTGGAAGCCACCAACCCGAGCATTGTGGTGGTGGACTCCTTCCGCACCGTGCTACGAAGCGAGATGCACAACGGCAAGGACATGGCGGTCCAAACGTTCGTACAGCAATTAGCGCTGCTGCTCACCAGTTGGGAGGCGACCACGTTCCTGATCGGCGAGTATTCCGAGTCGGAAGTGCGTGACAATCCCGTCTTCACGGTTGCCGACGGTCTGTTCTGGCTCTTTCAGCAAGTGGATC
>JALYIG010000083.1 GCA_030775885.1 Acidobacteriota bacterium
ACATAGCTGTTGTGCACGATCTCCTTGCGAACGTAGATCGGTGCACCGAATGTCTCCAGCGCAATTTGCACAATATCGATGGCGCGTACCACACCCGCGCAGAATCCCCGCGGCTTCAAAAGCAGTACGCGTTTGGTGGGGTTCGCGGCGTCGGTATTGCCCAGGCTAGGGGAGTCCAGAGTGATTGTAGTCACGTCATTCAGTATACCGCGTAATGCCCGCAACAACACCTTTAGGTACCCTCCTGGGTGCATCCTTTATGCGGCCCTAACGTGATGCGCTTCAAGCCTTTCAGATGCAAAAAGAAGGCGGCGGTGGGCCTCATGGGGTAGCAGTCCAAAACCAACCGCACCCCGCGGCGCCCCCGCCATCCATCGTCACTCTAGGAAACCCTTGGACAAGACGGGTCTTGTTGAGGGCATGGCTTCAGCCGGGCCGCAAAATCGGCTGGAATGAATGCGCGCTTAGCCGCTGAAGCCACTCTTTTGTAGCTACATAAGAGCATTACTAATCCCTGATCATGCCCCTTCAAGCCTTTTCATCACAGCCATGATGACCGCAATGGCACGTAAGGGTCGTCATGCTCTTTGTGTCCTCGCAGTGCGTCGAGCAGAATTTCTTGCCTGCGGGCGCCATACAACTGCAAGCCATATGAGCACATTTCGTGGGTGTATTCGACATCGGATCCTCCTATGAAGTTGGTGCGCCATTCAATCCTGCATCGTTCGATGCATACGCTCCGGTCTCTCCCGAAGTGGCGACATTCTACTCGCTCCAACACTTCGCTGGCAGCATAATATTTTCGCGAGATTCTGCGAGGAAGGGTGGGGTAAAGGAGGGTACACGGGCACCTCAAAGCGCATCTTCAGCCGGTAGACAAAAGCCGCTATCGGCGACTCAGCCCGTTACCGGCTCGACTCCAGCAGATTGCGCGCATGTTCCAGGCTGGTGTCGGTCAGCTTCGCCCCGCTGAGCATGCGCGCGACTTCCCGCGCCCGCTCTGCTTCATCCATCCGTCGGATGCTGGTCCGGGTCCGCCCATCCTTGTCCGCCTTCTCAATCAGGAAATGCTGGTCGGCGAACGCTGCAATCTGCGGCAGGTGCGTGATGCACACAACCTGCTGCCGTTTGGAGAGGGTCTTCAGCTTGCGCCCCACCGCTTCCGCCGCGCGCCCACCGATGCCGATATCAATCTCGTCGAATACAAGCATGCGCGGAGTCGGCAGATGCGCTTTCTTCTTCCCATGCCCCGCCCCGGCAGCAAAACTCTCTTCCACCGTCACCTTGAGCGCCAGCATGACCCGCGACATCTCCCCGCCCGACGCAATCTCCTCCAGCGGCTTGAGCGGCTCGCCCGCGTTGGTCGCAATCAGATACTGTATCCGGTCCCAGCCGAGCGGCGTCCAGCCGGACTGCTCCTCCTCAAACGCCACTTCGACCCGGAACTTCACCGACATCGCCAGGTCGTTGATCTGTGCAACGGCGAGCTTCTCCAGCCTCCCCGCGGCCGCCGTGCGCGCGGTAGTCAACGCCTTCGCGGCCCGCCGGTACGCGGTCGCATCCTTCGACTCCTGCGCCTTCAGTTGCTCCAGCAGCGCATCGCGATTCTCCACCTCGGCCAACCGCTTCGCAGCCTCTGCACCAAACCGCATCACTTCGCCCAAAGTGGCCCCATACTTGCGCTTCAGCTTATCGAGCGCCGCCAGGCGGTCTTCAATGTCCTCCAGCCGCTCCGGCGAAGCATGTACCTTGTCGGCAAAGTCTCTTACTCCGGCGCTCACATCTTCCACCGCAGCCTTGGCCGCAGCCAACTGCAGCGCGGGCTCGACGAATCGCGGATCGTATCGCGCCAGCTCTTCCAGATTCTTCAGCGCGGCGGTCAGCGTAGTCTCCGCCGACCCTTCCTGCTCATACAGCAGATCGTGCGCGCTCATCGCGGCGGTGTACAGCTTCTCGGCGTTGGCCAGCACGCGCTTTTCCGCCTCCAACTGCGCGTCTTCATCCTCGTCCGCAAGCTCCGCGTCGCCGATCTCCTTCGACTGGAACCGCCACAGATCGGCCATGCGCAGCCGATCCTGCTCCGACGCCTGCAGCTCTGCCAGCCGCTCCGTCGTCGCATGCCATGCTGCGTGGGCACCCCCAACGTCGTCGCTCGAAATTCCTCCAAACCGATCCAGCAGTATTCTCTGCTGCACCTGATCGAAGGACCCCAGCGTCTCGCCCTGCGAGTGGATCAGCCCCAGCTCCGGTGCGAGTTCCTTCAGCACAGCCACGGTCGCAGGCTGGTTATTGACGAACACCCGCCCCTTGCCGCCCGCGGCTATCTCGCGGCGCAGCAGAATGTCATCGGAGAACGCCCCGGCATCGATTCCATTCGCGTCCAGAATCGCCGCCGCCCCCGGCGTCGACTCAAACACGCATCCCAAAACCGCCTTCTCCGCGCCATGACGCACCACGTCGCTCGAAGCCTTTCCGCCCAGCAGCAGCGCCAGTGCGTCGATCAGGATCGACTTGCCCGCGCCCGTCTCGCCCGTCAACAAATTCAGGCCCGGTCCGAAACTCGCCACCGCCTGGTCGATCACCGCATAGTTTTCAGCCCGTAACTCCAGCAGCATGATTGCCTCATCCACAGATGTACCGCGAGGATAGCAAACGACTGGAGGATTCGCTTCGCCGCAGCCCGTCGCCCGCTGATTTCGACGAACCAAGCTCGCTTCCCTCACCCGCCTGCCGCGCCGCAACGCCTTACAATATAGGGTAATGATGTTGCATAGCTTGCCTTACCCACTCGCCCTCGCCGCGTTTTTCTTTCAGGATGACTCCGCCGCACCGCCGATTGCCTCGCCCAACGGCAACGCCATCGTCGAGATGGTCCGCAACTCGGGGCCCGTGGCGTTCGCGGTGCTTATCATCCTATTGCTCGCCAGCATCTTCTCGTGGTCGATCATCTTCTCCAAGTGGAGACGCTTCGCCAGCGCGCGGAAAAAGAGCGCAGGCTTCCTGCGAGCCTTCCGCAAGTCAGGTCGCCTGTCCGAGATTTCCACCGTAGCAGACCAGTTCCAACCCAGCCCGCTGGTTTCCGTCTTCAACGAGATCAACGACGAATACCAGCGGCAGAGCGGAGGCCGTGGGATGCCCCGCAATCCTGCCGCACTCGAACGCGCCGCCATGACAGCTTCGTCGGAAGCCCTGACCTCAATGGAGACGCGCATGTCCTGGCTCGCGACCATAGCGAATGGAGCGACGTTCGTCGGACTGTTCGGCACCGTCTGGGGAATCATCGACGCCTTCCACGGGCTTGGTGTTGCCGGCAACGCGACGCTGCGCGCAGTCGCGCCAGGCATCTCGGAAGCGCTCATCACCACCGCCGCCGGTCTTGCAGTGGCGATCCCTGCGCTGGTGGGATACAACCAGCTCACAGCGCAGCTCCGAGACTTCGCCGCGCGCATGGACGACTTCGGCCGCGAACTGCTCAACGCAATCGAGAACGCTGCCTTGCTCACCCCGCAGGCACCTGTAGTACCTGCGGTTGAGGAGCTGGCGCCGCGCCGGAGGACGTTCTAGCGATGGCTTTCTCCACTAAAAGCGGAGGCCAGATCCGCACCCAGACCGCGCTGGCCGACATCAATATCACGCCTCTGGTCGATGTGGTGCTGGTGCTTCTGCTCATCTTCATGCTGACAGCGCCGGTGCTGCAGTCAGGCATCAATGTCGCCGTGCCGCACACGCGATCGGTCAATCAGCTCACGCAGCAGCGCACCGTCGTCACCATTGATAAGGACCAAAACGTATTTCTGCAGCAGAGCAATCGTAATGGCGGAGCCGACACCCCCATCAACCTGGACAAACTCACCGCCCAACTTCGGGGCGACGTGTCCGGAGATGCGGCCAATCGCACGATCTACGTCCAGGCCGACGAACGAGTCCCATTCGGCGCTTTCGCTTCCGTTATGGACGCCGTTAAACGGGCAGGCATCACAAACATCAGCATCGTCACCCAACCCCTCGCAGCCAAGTCGGCCAACTAAGCCTCACCAGCCGAGCGCCGGTAATCTATGGCAACCCAGACCACAACCCGAAGCTTCAGCGACCCGATCGGCCCCGGATTTGCCGGCGCATTTCTACTGCACGCGATCGCCGCAGGTTTGATCGTAAGCTGGGCATGGTTCAGTCACACCGGGCGAAGCTGGGGCAATTCCAGCAACAACGCCGGGTCGATCCAGGCGACGATGGTCGCTTCTTTGCCCCTACCTCCGAAGGCGACGCCTAACCCGGACAACGTCCTGGCAACTGAGACGCCGTCACCCGCGCCGGTCACGCCAAAGCCGAAGGCAGTCGAAGTTCCGCATCCCGACGCGATCCCCGTACCGACGGTCATGCCGAAGACTCCGAAAGTGGCCGACCGGACGACTCCTGCGCCGCCAGTCCATCCGCAGCCAACCAAGGTTGATCCGAACAAGGCACAGACCGGGCAAGCGGCCTCAAGCGTGGCAATGAGCAGTGTTCAGAATCGAGCGGGAACGTCCAGCATCAACGTGCAGGACTCGGCCTTTGGAAGCCGCTTCGCCTATTACGTGCAGCAGCTTACGCAGAAAGTGGCGTCGCAATGGATGACACCCATGCTGGATGCGCAAGCCTCAGGTCACCGCGTCTACATCACCTTCCAGGTCGAGCGCGACGGGTCGCTGTCGCACGTTCAGATCGCACAGCGAAGCGGCGACGCAACGCTCGACCAGACTGCGCTCAGCGCGGTGCAGCATATCGACACCTTCCCGCCGCTGCCCGAAGCCTATACAGGCAACCACATCAACGTCACGTACTACTTTGATCCTCCCCCTCGACCATGATGCAAGTGACAACCAAAGATTCATCGCACACGTCTACCATAGAGAGAATGGAACTTAGGACCCGTAAATTTCGCCAGACTCCCCGATTTTTCAAGAGCGTAGTCGTCGCGCTGGCCGCGACTCTCAGTCTGTTCATCCCTTTCGCTCAGGCCCAGGACAACGTCTTTACCGGTACAAACTCCGGCGCGACCTCGATTCGTCTGGCGGTTGCCGACTTCAAGGGCATGAACGCCGATCCGCAAACGGCGGCATTTCGTCAGACCTTCGACGCGACGCTGTACGCCGATCTTGCGACCGCCGGCATTTTCGATATCGTCTCCAAGAGCCTGATGCCTTCAGGATCGCCCGGAACGCCTGCGGAGGTTCAGCTCCAGAGCTACGCCAACGCCCCGGCCAACGCAGCTTTCATCGCCTTCGGGACAATCGGCATGTCTGGCGGACGCCTGGTTGCCAACGGGTTTCTGTTCGATGATAAGAATCTGCAATATCCGCAGGTGCTGGCCAAGCAGTACAACGAGGACGCCTCGGAGAACCAGGCGCGTCAGATCGCCCATCGGTTCGCGGACGAAATAATCCTGCGCCTCGGTGGCGGAACAGCTGGCATTGCAGAGACCAAGCTCTTCTTCGTCAGGAAGAACGGCGCGGTTAAAGATATCTGGATGATGGATTACGACGGCGCAAATCAACATCCCATCACCCACTTGGGCACGGACGTGATGTCGCCGCGCATCGCTCCGGACAACTCACGCCTGGCCTTCGCGTCGCTCGGCAAGTACGGCTTCCAACTAAAAATGTACTCGCTGATCCTTGGCCGATACGTAAATTTCCCCAACGAATCCGGCGCCTCCCCCGCCTGGTCGCCGAACGGCAGGGAGATAGCCTACTCAGCGGCATCCGATAGCGGCTTCAATATCTGGATCGCCGACTCGAGCGGCAATCTCGCACGCCGCATCACCAGCTTCCGCGGCGGCAACGTATCGCCCACGTATAACCCGAAGACGGGAGATCAGATCGCCTTTATCAGCGGACGCACCGGTTTGCCGCAGTTGTACGTCATGAACTCCGACGGCTCCAGCGTGCAGCAGATGACGGACGGAGGATACGTCTCCTCGCCATCCTGGTCGCCCAACGGGCAATTCCTCACGTTCGCATGGGACCGCAAGTACGGGCCCGGCGCTCCCGGCGGGCAGGACATCTATATCATGGAAGTGGCCACCAAAAAGTGGGTGCAGCTTACCCATGACGGCGGCCGCTGCGACTTCCCTACCTGGTCGCCGGACAATCGCCACATCGCGTACGCGAACTCGCCCGACGGACGGGCGGAGCACATGAGGATCTGGACCATGCTCTCCTCCGATGGCTCGCAGAAACGTCCGCTCACAGGCCCCGGCGCCGATATGCCGAACTGGAGTTGGAAGTAGCGCCGGCAATGTTTTTGGCGAGGGTACCTACATTGGAACCCCTGCCGACGACACCCTTGATTTTCAGTAACATCACAAGTGACGCAGTCGCAGTTTCGCAGGAGAACACAATGAACGTATCACGAGCATTTCAGTCGCAATCGAAACCGGTCCGCGCCGCATTTCTGCTTGCCTTTACACTAGCGGCTGTAGCGGGTTGCCATAAAAATTCAAACCAGGTGAATCCTGCGAGCCTTGGCCCCACCCCAACCACGCCGACGACTCCGGCTCCCACCGCGAACCTGACCGCCGACCCGCTCGCTGTCGACCTCGGCCAGTCGGTTGTACTGAATTGGCGCACCACGGACGCGACCTCAGTCTCCATCGACGGCATTGGCAAGGTGAACCCAAACGGCACACAGACCGTGTCGCCCTCTACTTCGACTAACTTCCACCTGGTAGCCACCGGCGATGGCGGCACCGTCGAAGCCAATGTTCGCGTCACGGTTCGTGTTCCCGTAGAGCCCACTGTTCCCGCCGATACAACCAACGGCAACGCCGGAGCCAACGGCGCGATGGGCTCGGATGAAGTCTTCCACCAGAATGTCTCCGACATCTTCTTCGACTACGACAGCGCCACTCTGCGTGCGGAAGGCGAGGCATCTGCTGCGAAGGCTGCCTCTTACCTGGTCGCGCATCCTGCGATCCGCATCGTCATCGGCGGCTATTGCGACGACCGCGGATCGGCCGAATATAACCTCGCTCTCGGCGAGAATCGCGCCAACGCCGCGAAGACTGCGATGGTCAGCGCCGGAGTCAACGCATCGCGTATCCGCGTCGTCAGCTACGGCAAGGAAAAGCAATTCTGCGCCGATGAGACGGAAGAATGCTGGCAACAGAACCGGCGCGCCCAGTTTTCGCTCGACCGTTAGCTTTCTGCCGCCAACCATCCGAGGAAACATTTTATGATCGAACACCGAGCCCTCAAGCTCTCACGATTTGCCGGAGTACTGCTCGCCTGCTCGCTGGCGGCCACTCCGGCCTTTGCCGTCAACAAGGACATGGTGCAACTCCAGACCCAGGTCCAGGACCTGCAGGAGGCTGTTGCCCATCTGCAGCAGTCCAACGACGAGCGTATGGGCGTGCTGAAGGACCTGGTGCAGCAGACCGCCGATTCGGTGAACAAGATGTCCGTTGCGGTGGAGACGATGCAGCGGCAGGTAAATACGCAGCAGGAGGCGTCCGGCGCCAAGGTGGAGCAGGTCTCCGGACAAGTGCAGTCGGTGAATGACTCGCTGGACGAGGTGAAGGCGCGCCTGAACAGTATGGAGAAGGCGCTGCAGTCAGTCGCGAACCAGCAGCAGTCCATCAATGCCGCGCTGCAAAATATGGCACCGGCGACCGGCTCCGCGCCGGGCTCCAACCCCGTGCCTAACCAGACGCTGCAGCACGTGGGTCCACCCAGCGCGGACCTACCCGCTACCCAGCCCTCGGGCGCAGTTGCCGACAATAGCAGAGCGACGCCGGACAATATGTTTCCCGCGACCCAGGGTCCTCAGGCCCTCGCACCCGGTGGACCTCCGGCGGCGACTGTCTACCGCACCGCTCTTGGCGACTACGAGGCCGCCAAGTACGCCCTCGCTATTCAGGAGTTCAACCAGGTCATCCACACCAATCCCAGCGATCCACTCGCTGGCAACGCGTACTACTACCTGGGTGAGATCGACTACCGCTCCGGCAAGTTCACCAATGCCGTAAAAGACTACACCCGTGTTCTCGACGCATATCCCGGCAACCCGAAGATTCCTGTGTCACACCTTCATAAGGGCATGGCCCTGCTGGCAATGAAGGACCGCGACGGATCAATCGCCGAGTTCCGCGCTCTCATCCAGCGCTTCCCCAACTCCCCGGAAGCGGCCCAGGCCCGCAGTAAGCTCAGCGGCATGGGCGTGCACTTAACCCCCACACGCAGCGAGTAAGCACTTCTGCCGCATGCAAAGCCACCGCTCGCTCGTCTAACCTGGAAAGACCACGTGTCGCCGCCGAGCTGGTGACACCAAGCTGGAAAGAATAGACCCGAGTGAAAGAGCGCATTCGCAAATTGGACGGGCACGGCAACGCAAATGGCAAGCCGGTCCGGCTGGTCGTCGCGGCCCTTATTCTGCGTAATACGGACGCAACGAAAGGCGCCACCGAGGTGCTGGTCTGCCAGCGCCGGCCAGACCAGCCCATGAGCCTGAAGTGGGAGTTTCCCGGGGGCAAGATTGAGGCCGGTGAGTCTGCCGAACAGGCACTTTCCCGGGAACTCGAAGAAGAGCTCGGCATCGCGGCGGTCATCGGCCCGCGCATCGCCCAGATCCGCCACCGCTACCGCAACGGAGGCACCATCGACCTGCAGTTCTTCAAAGTCAACGAGTTTTCCGGCGAACTCAGCAACCGCATCTTCAACGACATGCAGTGGGCGCCGCTCAGCACTCTGCCGACCTTCGACTTTCTCTCCGCCGACCTCGGCCTGATCCGCGATCTTTCAGAGGGCAAGCTGCTCTAGGGCACTCTGAAATTTCACTGATCTCCGTTTCTTGTCGGTTCATTGAAATCCCTGCCGACAGGTACTAGACTCGTGTGATTCACCGACCAGGGAGAATCTATGGGACGTCGATTGTTTTTATCGCGGCTGGCTCAGGTAGCTGCTCTGCCCTTGGTTGCGGCCGCGGGTTCGTTTCAGGCCCAGTCCACGCACAAATCCCTCAAAATCGTGATGAAGAGCGCATGGGGCTCAGACGATCCAACCAAGGCGGCATTCCCCTTCTCGCATGGGCTGGCACTCGCGGAGGCCGGACACCAGGTGCAGATCTATCTGCTGGGCGAAGCGGTTGTGCTGATGCGAAAGGTGGTCGCCAACGCGGTCACGCCAGTTGGATGGCCGCCGGTCGGCGAAAGCCTGGATAAATTGGCCGCGAAGCATGTACCAATCTATGCGTGCGGCGCATGCTCCAAGGCTCGGGGAGTAGTCGAAGCTGACCTCTCAAACTATGGAGCGAAGTTTGGCAACCCGGCGATATTCGTGTCCCTGATTGAATGGGCCGACCACATCATCACGGAGTAGCGATCTATTCCAGTCTTAGCGCAGTCGACCCGCATCGCCGGAACACGAAGCGGTAACCCCCCGCCCTAGCTCCCAGTCACCTGGTTCCACATCATCACCAGCGAAAGCACAATCACAATCCCCGCCGTCACCCAGGCCACGCCGTTGAACCAGTGCGAGTTGGTGTGTTCGCCCATCAGCTCGTGTTTATTGATCAGCTTCAGCATGAAGATCATGATCACAGGCAGCAGCACGCCGTTCAGCACCTGCGACAGGATGATCACCTTGACCAGCGGAAAATTAGGGATCAACACCACTCCGGCGCCAAGCACGATCAGCGACGTGTAAAACCAGTAGAAGAACGGCGCTTCTTTGAATCCCTTATCCACTCCGCTCTCCAGACCGAGGCCCTCGCACACCGTGTAGGCAGTCGAGAGCGGCAGGATGGACGCAGCGAACAGCGACGCATTGAACAGCCCCGCCGCAAACAGGCCGAAGGCAAAGTCGCCGGCCAGCGGCTTCATCGCACCGGCAGCATCCGCAGGCACCGAAATATCATGGAGGCCATGCACGTAAAGTGTCGCGGCGCACGCCACAATGATGAACCAGGCCACTACATCCGTGAAGAAACAACCGACAATCACGTCCAGTCGCGAAGCCTTGTATTGCTTAACCGAGATTCCCTTCTCCACGATGGAAGATTGTAGATAAAACTGCATCCACGGCGCGATTGTCGTCCCAACCACGGCAACCACCATGTAAATGTAGGCCTTATCCTTCCACACCCCGCGCTCGGGCAATGCTATCGTCGCGTGCAGGGCCTCGTGCCAGTCCGGCCGGCTCAGCACTCCGGCGATGATGTACGCAAAGTAAATCACGCTGGCGAACAGAAATACCTTCTCGACAATCTTGTAGTCGCCTTTCACCACCAGCGCCCACACCAGGGCCGCACAGATTGGCACGCTGATGTATTTACTGATGAAGAACAACTGCATGGAGCCGGCGATGCCCGAAAACTCGCTCACCACGTTGCCGTAGTTCACGATGACCAGCGCAATCATGATCAGGAAAGTCATACGCAGGCCAAATTCTTCGCGGATCAGATCGCTCAGGCCTTTGCCCGTCACCACACCCATACGGGCGCACATCTCCTGGACCACGATCAGCGCCAGCGTGATCGGGATCATCGTCCAAAGCAGAGCGTAGCCAAACTGCGCGCCGGCCTGCGAATAGGTGAAGATGCCGCCCGAATCGTTATCCACATTCGCGGTGATGAAGCCGGGCCCCAGCACTGCCAGGAACAGCAGGATCCGGACGCGCCACGTTCGCCAGAATTTCATCCAGCCGCCCTTCGTCCAGTCATGCGGGACCCAGCCTATCTATCGCTCGCAAGCAAATTCTCCTCACGCCAGTATCCCATCGCAGGCGGCCCCGGCGCGCCCTCTAACCTATCCATCCAATGTCCCCACCGTTCTAGCCCGCAGCCACTTTCATGCGCGAAACAATTGTCCTCGCCCTCTCAATAATCAAGCCCACCTGGCGGTCGTTGTGGTAGCCGCCGCGCTCAGCCCGCGCCCGGCCCGCCGCCGCAATCCTTGTCCTCGCGGCCTCATCCGGCAGATAGCGCCGAATCTTCTCTACGCATTCCCTGATGGTGGAGAAAAAAACCGCTTCCTCGTCTTCCACGAACCGCTCAAGATGACCTTGCGAGCGCTCCACCAGCAGAAACCCCTCACAAGCCGCGATCTCAAAACTCTTGTGCGCGAATTCGTCCTTGTTCGCATGCGTAAGAAAACTCAGGTTGATCTTAGACTTCCAGATACCCTCGCGATATTCGTCGCGATAAAGTTCTCCGTGCCCGCGATACATCGCCGCGACTGCTTTGACGGACAGATGATTCTTCCACACCAGTGGGCCGGACACCGTGACAGGAATGTCGAACTCCTGCCAAAGCCGCGTCAGATACGCACCGCGCTGATCATACGGTGTGCCGATGAACGACACCTCGCGGTCACGGTCGGCGTCGCTCCAACCAACGGGCGGAGAAAAGTGGATGGTCGGCTCATACGCGGTCTGAATTTTGATCACGTCGCGCGCACCGTGGGTTTTATAGTCGGCGATATTCGAATCCCGCTGAACGACGTGGAGATCGTAGTACGGAATGTCCTTCATGTAGAGCCGCCAGCCTGGGTCCTTGCGGGTTCCGAACGGGTTGTCGATCATGTAGCTCACGGTCGCAATTCCCATTGCGCGAAGTCTTTCCAGCGTCTTCGGCTGCATACCCAGCATCTTGTCGGTCCACACTAGATCCGGCTTCTCGCGTTCGGCCATTTGTAGCAACTCGCGGTTAAGCCGGTTGACGGACGGCCCAGCCGCCAACCGAAATGAAATCTTACCCAGCAGCGTGCTTGTCTCCTGGAACTCATAGGCGTTCAGCGGCACAACGCGTTGCCCCAGCCGCTCCAGCGCCCACAGCCGGTAGAGCGAGAAGTCATTGGGCGTCAGTCCAGCAGCATACAGAATTTTCAAAGGCACTCCACCGGTGATGGCCGAAGCAGGAACATTCGAGTCATGACGCTCAGTCTGCGTAGTCGCGGAATAGATAGGCTCAACACTCATCTCAGGCATTCGTCCGCAGTTGCGCAATCACCTGCTCCGCGTAGATCACACCGACTAACTTCTTGTCGGCATCCAGCACCGGCAGAGCGCGCAAGTTATATTTGTCGAACAATTCCGCCACTTTCCGGGCGCTTGCATGCATATCACAGGCTACGATGTGGTTGTACTTCAGGCCATTCAGCGCGCTGTCCAGCGGCGATAGAAGCACCTTAACCAGCGGGACGATGCCGCGCAGCACGTCTTCTTCGTCCAACAGGAAGATGTGCGTCAAGGTCGCCAAGTCCCCTTCGAACTTCCGCAGCGCTGCCACCGCGTCCTCCACCTTTGCTCCTTGGCCGAGCGAGATGAAGTCCTTCGTCATCTCGCCCGCAGCCGAATCCCCGGAGAACTCCAGCAGGTCTTCGACATCCTGCCGCTCCTCGGGATCCATTTCCTCCAGGATCGCCTCCGACCGCTCGTCCGGCAACTCCGCCAGGAAGTCCGCGGCAGCAGCCGGATCCATCTCTTCCACGATGCCTGCTACGTGCTCCGAATCGAGCGACTCGGTGAGCGCCTTCTGCATCCTTGGCTCAACTTCTTCCAAAGCCTCCGCCGCCACTCCCTCATCCAGCGACTTGAACAACGCCTGCCGTTCCGCCGGAGCCAGTTCTTCCAGAATGTCCGCCAGGTCCGACGGATGCATCTTCGCCAACCGGTCCTGCTCGATCTTCAGCTTCACGCGGCGGGAAGGATCGCGGTCGATCAAGTCCACAAAGTCCCACGGGATCACGCTCGTCCGGAACTTTGCCGCCGCGCTGTCGACAGCTACCGCAGGAAGCCCTTTCAGCAGCCTGCGCACGGCGCCGCGAACTCCTACCTCGACCTCGGCAATTCGTAGCGAGAGCGTACACCCGTCGGCAAGTTCGCGGGGCGCGCAGTCGGCTCCCTTGGCAGCATCCTCGCCGACCGCCTCCCACACTAGTTCCACGTCATTCACACGAACCACCTTGTGTCCGTGGACATCGATGATCTGCTGATCGAGCAGATCACGCTCCAGCAGCAGATACGAGTCGCCTTCGGGCATCAGCTTCACCGCCGCCCCGTCACGCAGCCGCAGTTCGCCGCCCGGTTTGAGTTCCAGGTCGCCCACCGAGGCCATCGAAAGCCGGCCTCCACGGCTTGCGCCAACCAGCTTCAACACCAGCGCCAGCACGTGATTCGCGTCTTTTGGTGGGCTTACCGCAAACTCACGCACATGTCCCATCAATTTACCGGACGCATCCTCCACCGGAACACCCATCAGGGCGGAGACGCTCGTTAGTTCGTTGGCCCGTCTTGTCATTGTCCCTCTCCGCATCCTACCCCAGCGGCGTCCACCTATGCCTCCTCCACCGCCGTTTTACCAGACATCGTAACCTGCAGGGGTAACCCTCTCCCTGGGCGGAAATCACACTCTCGTCTTGACATCTGGGCGATCAGCAAGCAAACTGCCATCATTGCCTTAGACCGCCGCCAGTCGTCGGCCGGCGCCGGACCAAAGGATACGATTGGCAGATTAAACTACAAGCCGCGCCTCCCTCACTCTCAGTTCGTCTATCGAGAGCGTGGACCTGGTCGAACGAACCGCCGAGGACTTCGCCGCGCGCGCAGGCTTTGACGAAGACACCATTCCGAATATCGCCATGGCGGTCCGCGAGGCCGCCGTCAACGCTGTTCTCCATGGCAATGCTTACGACCCGACCAAGCACGTCACGGCCTCGTTCGAAACCAACTCCGACTCGCTGATCGTTCGCATCGCAGACCAGGGCCCAGGCTTAAATCCTGACGCAGTACCCGATCCGCTCGCACCGGAAAATATCCTGCGGGGCTCCGGGCGGGGCATTTTCCTCATCAGAGCTTTCATGGATGAGGTACACTTTCGCCAGTTGCATCCCGGAACTGAACTCACCCTCATCAAACATCGCGTACCGGCACAACCGCCGGCATAAGCACAAAGGAGACTTACCGTTATGAGCATGAAAGTTGCAACCCGCCAGGTGGACGGTGTCACAATCCTCGACCTCAGTGGCCGCATCACTCTGGGTGAAGGAAGTGTCACGTTGCGCGATGCCGTGCATGACGCGGCCGCCAAAGGCTCGAAGCATATCCTGCTCAACCTGGAAAACATCAGCTACATTGACAGCTCAGGCATCGGCGAACTCGTCAGCGCCTTTACATCGATTAAGAACGCGGGGGGCGAATTGAAGCTGCTCAACCTGACTAAGAAGGTCCACGACCTGCTCCAGATCACCAAGCTCTATACCGTCTTCGACGTCTCGGACGACGAAGCCAGCGCCATCGCTTCCTTCTCGAAGTAACCCGGCCCCCTTTCGTAAAGCCGCCGCACCCACACGGGGTCTCGGCGGCTTTTC
>JALYIG010000084.1 GCA_030775885.1 Acidobacteriota bacterium
GGAGGACTCCGACCACGCGGGAGGCGACGCGCAAGCGATATTTGCAAACACTGGAGCGGGTGATGCTTCGCGGACTGAATCGCGAATGGGGCGATTGCAAGCCGGAGGGATTTCGGACGGCCATGGACCTGGAACGGAGCTTTGGGCCGGCCTACGCGCGTGGATCGCTGGTGCGGGGGCAGCAGGCATGGGCGGTAATTGGGGTAAACGCCGAAGAGGCGACGGCGACCGTGGATGGCATCCTTACGCTGGGTGTGTTGTGGCTTGCGCACTGCCGCGAGAATGCGGGCGGACGGCGGCTTTACATGGGGTTGCGGATCATCGTGCCGCGCGGCATGGCAACGCTGACAGCGGCGCGGCTTGCGTGGATGAACCAGGATGCAGCCAAGTGGGAGCTATGGGAGTTTGACGAGAAGACCGAAGAGTTGGAGCAGCGGGATATTGCGGACCACGGCAATATTTCGACTCGGCTGATCCAGGCACCGAATGAGACTACTGCTCGGGAACGGTTTGCAGGCGAGGCAGCACGCGTGATGCGGTTGGTGTCTGATGCAATGCTGAACCTGGTGGAGCAACGACTGCGGAGCGCGACCGAGATGGCGTTCCTGCTGCATGGGTTGGAGTTTGCGCGGGTGAGATGCGGCTATGCAGCCGATAGTTTCAACCGCATGCAGGAGATCACGTTTGGGGCGGGTGCGAACGAAACTCCGCTGACCAACGAGAATGAGGAACGCCTGCGCGAATTGGTTACGCGACTGTTTGCGCGGCGCTCGGATGTGGGAGAGAGGCGGGATCCGCTCTATCGCATGCAGCCGGAACGATGGCTGGAGAGCATTCTGCGGCGTGACGTTTCGCAGATTGACGAGCGGCTGGATTCGGGGCACGTGTATACGCAGGTTCCGGCTTTTGCGGCAGCGGATCGCGGAATGCTGGACCTGCTTTCGGTGGAAAAGGACGGGCGACTGGCGGTGATTGAGTTGAAGGCCGACGACGACCTCCACCTTGCGCTTCAGGGGCTGGATTATTGGCTACGGGTGCGATGGCATCATCAGCAGAATCCGGACCGGATGACGGGCCTGGGGGAATTTCAGAAACACGGATATTTCGGCGGAGTGCGACTAGCGGAGGGCTCGCCGCGGCTGTATTTAGTGGCGCCGGCTTTGAGGGTGCATCCGGCGACGGAGGTGGTGCTGCGTTATCTTTCGCCGCGCGTGGATTGGGTGCTGGTTGCCTTGAATGAGGCGTGGCGCAAACAGGTGAAGGTGGTGTGGCGAAAGCGGAGCGGCGATGCGCATGATCAACGCGGGCCTGCTTCGTTTCCATGACATAAAAACTTCGAGGTGAGGGTGTGCGGAGTGAGTCGCCCGGTGGCGCGCTGCCATCCAAAGAAACGGAGGAATACATGGCAACTGTCAGCGAGGTTTCGAAGACGTTCAAGCTGGGGGGCGAACTGGAGATTGAGCGCCTGGGGTACGGGGCGATGCGCATTACGGGTAAAGGCATCTGGGGCGAGCCCAACGATCGGGACAACGCAAAGATGGTGCTGCGCCGGGCAGTCGAATTGGGAATAAATTTTATCGACACTGCCGACAGCTATGGTCCGGCGGTCTGCGAACCGCTGATTGGCGAAGCGCTTGCGCCGTACGCACAGGGCACGGTGATCGCGACCAAGGCAGGGCTTACTCGACAGGGGCCGGACCGCTGGATGGCAGTTGGCCGTCCTGAGTACCTTACGCAGCAGGTGCACATGAGCCTGCGCTTCCTAAAGAAGGACACGCTGGACCTGTGGCAGCTACACCGCATCGATGCGAAGGTGCCGGTGGAAGAGTCGCTGGGCGCGATCAAGCGGCTGCAATCGCAGGGGAAGATTCGCTTTGTGGGCTTGAGCGAAGTATCGGTGGAGCAGATTGAGCAGGCGCGCAAGACCGTACCGATCGTCAGCGTGCAGAACGAGTACAACCTGGGCAATCGCAAGAGCGAGGCGGTGTTGGAGTACTGCGAGCGCGAAGGGATTGCGTTTATTCCGTGGTTTCCGGTAGCGGCGGGCCAACTAGCTCAGCCCGGCGGCAAGCTCGATGAACTGGCGAAGAAGCACGGCGCGACGGTGGGGCAACTCTCGCTGGCATGGCTGCTGCACCGCTCGCCCGTAATGCTGCCGATACCGGGGACATCGTCGGTGGAGCATCTGGAAGAGAATGTTAGGGCGCGGGATCTAACCCTGAGTGATGAAGAATGGAAGGAACTGGAGGCAGCGGCGAAATGACGTTAGCCCCAGGCGGCAGGGGTGGCTTCGAGTTCGGTGTCGGGTTCGAGGGTGAAGGGTTCCTGCGGGCCATTGGCGCGAGACTCGAAGAAGGCTTCTACGGAGGCCAAGACTGCGTTGCCGTTCTTGGCTTCGAAGATGGCTTTGCGCAGGTGAGCGCCGTTGGGAACACCGTGGGTGAACCAGGCGGCGAACTGCTTCATTTTGCCGACGGCGTCTCTGTGGCGCTGGTCGCGAGCGATTTGTCCAGATGCGATAATCGCGGCGGCGCGCTGGGCTTCGGCGGCTTCTTCGATGGCGATCTCGTCGACCAGCATCTGGAAGTAGGTGCGGATCATGCGATAACGATCCTGGTCGGTGGGGATGTCGTATGTGCCGACGCCGGTTGCTTCCTTGCTGGCGGTGTATTGCGCGATCTGGCGGAAAATCCAGGGATTCGCGGGGGCGGCGCGGCCGATCATCACCGCGTCGCAGTGAGTGGCGTCGACCATGGCTGCGGCGTCTTCCGGGGTACGGATGTCGCCGTTGCCGATGACGGGGATTTCGACGGCGTCCTTCACGGCGGCTATGTACTCCCAGCGGGCCTGGCCAGTATAGCCATCTTCGCGGGTGCGGGCGTGGAGGGCGCAGGCGTTGAGTCCGCAATCTTCGGCAAGTTTGGCGAGTTCGACGCAGACGATGTACTTGTCGCTCCAGCCCATGCGGAACTTGACGGTAAACGGGATGGTGACAGCCGCGCGAATTGCCTTGAAGATGCGCTCAATCTGGGGCAGATCTTTCAGTAACCCAGAGCCGCCGTTGCAGGCGACCACTCGCTTGGCCGGACAGCCGAGATTTAGGTCGACGACGTCGAAGCCGGCATCCTGGACGATGCGGGCGGAGTCGGCGAGGGTCTCGGGGTTAGACCCGAAGAGCTGAGCCCAGATGGGGTGCACGTAGTCGTAGTAGGTGAGGTAGCGCTTGCGCTTGACCTCGCGCATGCGGGCGAGGCCGTCGGCCGAGGTGAACTCGGTCATGATGAGGCCGCAGCCGGATTGCTGGTTGCTGGTGGCCAGGTTGACGTCGGTGGCGACAGAAACAAAATGCGGGGGTTCTTCGCAACGATCAGAATGACATTCGTTTTCAGCGGCGAATGGAGTGGTGAACTGGCTGGCGTTCTTGATGAAGCGCCGGAAGACGGTATCGGTGACTCCGGCCATGGGTGCGAGCACCGTTGCCGGCGCGATGCGTACGTTGCCGACGGAGAAGCTTGCGGGCACACGGGTGTGCTCGGGCATCGCGTGCTCGGCTGGCGAGTCCCACTTTTTCTGCTCGAGGGTGTAGCGCTTCTTCATACGGTCAGTTCGATGCTTCGATGCTAAAACGAAAGGCCCCCGCGAACGGAGGCCTTTCGCGCAACTTGCTGTTGGTTACTTGACTTCGGCCTTGGCGGCTGCCTTACCGGCATCCGAACCAGCTACCTTGCGACGGAACCGCTCGACGCGGCCTGCCGTATCGACCAGCTTCTGCTTACCGGTAAAGAACGGGTGGCAGGCAGCGCAGATCTCGACGACGATGTCGCCCTTGTTAGTAGAGCGCGTCTCGAAGTGATTGCCGCAGGCGCACTTAACGTTGATGGTGTCGTACTTCGGGTGAATTCCTTCTTTTGGCATCTGAAAAATCCTTATTCAGCCGAAAAGCTTTTGCCTTCGGCTTGGGTGTCGCCTGCCGGCTCGCGGTTCGCTTGCAACGGGTGTGGTCACCGTCACATCGATTGGCCTGTCGCGCCGCCCACAGAGCCCTGGCAAGTAATGGCCGGGGCACGATGGCTAACTATTCCTCAGTTTACCTTTGATTCCCACATGCGGCAATTGGATTCAACTGGCGCGGATGCTGCCATACTTGGGATGGCGGTTTGCAGCAGTGCCGGGCAGGTTCGAAATGATTGAAGTTTGCAGCGTGTGTGAAGGTTCGGGGATGCGGATTGTCGACGAAGGCGGCGCGATGCTGGCTAGGCCGTGCGAGTGCCGGGTAGAGCGGCGCGTGTCGCGCATGCTGGAGCGGGCGCGGATTCCCAAGCGATACGAACATTGCACTTTGGACAGTTACGAAAGTGGTTTTCGAGGCGCCCACCGGACGCTTGCAGCAGCTCATCTGCGGGCGCGGAAGTTTGTGGACGGATTTCCGGCAGACACAGCCGGCACCGGACTACTATTGACGGGATCGATCGGCGTGGGCAAGACGCATCTGGCCGTGGGTATTCTGCAGGCGCTGGTTGCGGAGAGGGGAGCGTCAGGGCTTTTCTATGACTATCGCGATCTGTTGAAACAGGTCCAGAACAGCTACAACCAGAGCGTCGCGGCGACTGAGCTCGAGATTTTGCGTCCGGTGTTCGAGGCGGAAGTGCTTGTGCTGGACGAACTTGGAGCGGCCAAGCCAAGCGACTGGGTGTGGGATACGGTGGCCCATATCCTAAATACGCGGTACAACGACCGGCGAACGACGATCATCACAACGAATTACGGCAATTCCGCGCCGCTGGGAACAAATGGCGGTAGCAATGGATCTGCAAGAGCGGCGATGCGCGAGGAAACACTGGGCGACCGCATCGGCGAGCGCATGCGCTCCAGATTGCAGGAGATGTGCGTGGTGGTGGACATGCAGGGCGATGACTTTCGCCAAGGCGTACGGCGCGCAAGATTTGGCTAAGCCTTACGTGGTTGCGCAGAGTAGAAGCAGGCAGGCTCCGCCAAGGCACGCGACCCAGTAGAGGACATCTCCGGGGTGGGGGCCGCGGGCGGGCCAGGTGCCGCGAGTGTCTGCGACCAGATGCAGTCTGGGATTCTGTGTCTGTTCTTCGGGGCGGAACGCGCTGACGCTCTCCAGGTTGCGGACACTTCGGTTGGCTCCCATGCGAGCGCGAATACGGTCAATGCGGCGGGCGGGTGGGCCGTCCATTGCGAGTATTGCAGCGTATGCAGCCTGGCTAGTGGTCATGGGGAGAAGCTCCTTTGCCGCGAAGAAACCTGCGGCGAACCTTCTTCAATCGAAACGGCTCAGATTCGAGATCCAATACGGGCGACAACGCTACTACCTTAGGCTGGTGCGGCGGCGGCGGGAAATGCTGCTTTCGGGTAAGCGCGCGACCCGTTTGGGGGAGCGGAGGGGCCAGACACGGTATAAAATCTCGGCTTATGAGCGAACTCGGACAGCCCTCGACCAACCCGACTGACAGCACCATAGTGGAGACCACTCCATCCAGGCAGCCGGCTGCGATCTTTGGCGCGCCGCCGGAGGAGCGAGCCACCTATCCCGTGATGGCCTGGGGAGTTGCTGCGCTGGTCGCCATTGTTCTGGCCGGCGTTTTTGTCTATCTGGGACGCAAGAAGCCGGAGGCGCTACCCAGCACACTGCAGCCTGCGGACGCGTATGCCTCCAGTTTGTCGATGACCCAGTTTGCGATGAGCGAGGCGGCCAATCTCTCCGGCGGCAAGCTGACCTATCTTGATGGTCACATCGGCAACACAGGCAGTCGCACAGTGACCGGGGTTACGGTGCAGGTGGTGTTCCAAAACGACGAGGCGTTAGCCCCGCAGATCTACACCGTGCCGCTGACCCTAATCCGTATGAAAGATCCTTATATCGACACCCAGATGGTAAGCACAAACCCCCTAAAGCCGGGCGATGACCGGGAGTTCCGGCTTACCTTCGAAACTGTCCCCGACAACTGGAATACTCAGATGCCGGAGGTACGGGTGATTCAGACCGACCTCAAGTAGTTTCGCGGCGGATTGTGCTCAGGAGTGGGGCCAACGTAATTTTTACCAACCCCTCGAGGAAACTGGCTCATTTTTGCCTGATACGAACCAATAGCGCGGGACCGCAATTATCCTCCCACCATTCACATTCTGAACATGTTACCGGCAACGTGCAAGTTTGGCCCCAAGCTTGCTTTGTTTCTAATCAACCGAGATGCCTGCCAAAGGCGAGCCGGCTACCGAACACTTTCGGTTGAGGAGAATGCGAATGATGACGAATTTTTCTAAAGTTCTAAGCCTTTCCACTCTGGTCTTAGGTGGGGCAATGGGCGCCACGGTACTTGCGCAGTCGACAGCCGCAGACCAGTCGATGCCGTCCACTCCGACAACGTCGGCCGCCAGCCAGAAAACGGTCGATCCGAACGACACCACGACTTACGCGACCGGCAAGCCGCTGGGACCACAGTCGAAGGAAGGTTTCTGGGGACACATGAATCCATTTGCACGCAAAAAGTGGGTCGCACGTGAAGTGGATCCAATAAAGGACCGTACTAATGAACTCGACCAGTTGCAGTCGAAGAACGCCAATGACATTAAGGATGTAGACGGCCGCGCCACGGCGGGTATCAGCAAGGCGATGATGGCGGCGAACACTGCCGATCAGCATGCCGCCGATGCAGCCAATCGCGCTAACACCGCACAGACGACGGCTACCGGCGCCAGCACGCGCACCGATCAGCTCAACGGAACTGTCAGCAATCTCGATCAATATCAGCAGGTTACGTCCACCGATGTGAAGTTTGCTGCGGGCCGCACTGCTCTTGGTCCTGACGGCAAGTCCAGTCTCGACGATATGGCTACCAAGCTGGGCGCCGAGAAGGGCTACATCATCGAGGTGCAGGGCTACAGCCGTCACGGTGTTGCCGCATCGCAGGCAATGGCTGACTCGGTTGTCCGTTACCTGGTTACGGAACATCAGGTGCCGCTGTATCGCATCTATCGCACCGGTCTAGGACGCAATACCGACAAGTCCACGGACAGCGAGACTGCGATCGTCAACGGTGTTCGCGTGACCTTGCTGCATAATAGCCTCGCCACAATGGGATCTGCGGCGGCGTCTAATGTTCCCCAAACAGCGCCCGGCCAGACACAGGCACCTGCAGTGGCCGCCGGCCCGAGCATGAATCAGTAGTTACCAGGTCAGCCCTCCCCGGGGATAGACGGCATCCGGGCGGGAGGTATCGAGATTCGAACCTCCCGCCCCACCTGCCGGAACCACCAAAGTTTCGCGGTAGCGCTTTAGCTTGCGACCGCAAAAAAGCTCTCCTTACCAGAGAGAACCAAGGCAGATTGGCCCCTCGAGAGAGGGGCCCTTTTTTGGTTATGAACGGGTCATAAAACGAATGCGTGTTGAGACGGTGCGCTTGGGTGTAGGGGACGCGCCCACTATCTCCCGGCCCTCCGTGCAGGGCAAGCGCCACACCGTGCATGTCGCCTCCAGGCCGCTGTCCACGGCGCAGAGCCTTCCAGCCTGATGCTTCTGGGCCTGGGCCTGTCGGAACTTGCCGGATCTGCGTCGCCGATTGCTCAAGTCCTAATGGGAATCGGAATGATTGACCCAGCGGGATCCTTCGGGGGCCCCGTGTTGTTGCGCGCGAGACTAGATCAGCGCCGGCGTTTTGATCCTGGAGGGCTTTTCGCTTTCCATCAGATCAACCGCGATGGGTACTGCCTGCTCCTCCGACATCTGCGGGAAGTAGGCGTTGTTGAAGTATTGGCCAAGCATGCGGTGGGTGTTGAAGAACGCTCCGTTGATTCCGATGCAGTGCTGCTGGATTCGCGCCCAGGCGTTGGGGCGGGCATAGAGCGGGGCGATCTTGTTCTCGAGCTTGTCGTAGAGGCTGGCGGCCTCGCCGTCTTCGTCCTCGGCATCGTCGATGGCCCAGCCGGTGACATCCTCAGCACAGCCCTCGATCCACCATCCGTCGAGCACGCTGAGGCTGGGGACGCCGTTCAGCGCGGCTTTCATGCCGGAGGTGCCGGAAGCCTCGTACGGCCGGCGCGGCGTGTTGATCCAGATATCGACGCCCTGAGTGAGCAGAGCGCCCAGCTCCCAGTCGTAGTTTTCGAGATAGAGGATACGGATGCCGCTGGCTTTGAGGGTCGCGGCCGACTGGAACACATCGCGGATTAGCCCCTTGCCGGCGATGTCAGCCGGATGCGCCTTGCCGGCGAAGAGAATCTGCAGTCCGCCGATCTTCTTGGCAATCTTGATTAGCCGTTTAGGATCGTGGAAGAGCAGGCTGGCGCGCTTGTAGGTTGCCACCCGGCGAGCGAATCCAAGGGTAAGCATCTTGGGGTTGAACTGCATGCCCGAACGCTTGTAGACCTCGGTAAAGAGCCGCTGTTTGGAGATTTCGTGGCAGTTGACGATCTTCGCAGGGGCAACTCCGTAGATGGAGCGGAAGTAGTGGTTGTCGTGCCGCCACTCTGGGATCTCTTCGTCGAGAAGTGCCTGCATCGGATCCGACAGCCAGGTCGCAGCATGCACTCCGTTGGTGATCGCGTGGACGTGGTAATCGGGGAACATCTGCTGCGACACCTTGCCATGCTGCATGGCCACGCCGTTGACGTAACGTGAAAAACGCAGCGCGAGGTAGGTCATATTCAGCAGCGCGTTGTGCAGGCAGCCGAAACGCTCGATGACGTTGCCGCGCTGCGATCCGAGCACGGTATACATTTGGTCGAGACCGAACTGGTCGTGGCCGGCGGGGACGGGAGTGTGGGTGGTGAACACGCAGTGCTTCGCCACCTCGGCCACATCCTCATCCGTCGCGTGGTCCAGCGAGTCGCCATTGAGATGCTCTTCAAGCAGGCCGATGCCGAGCAGCGCCGCGTGGCCCTCGTTCATGTGGTAGACCTCTGGAGCGACGCCCAGCGCTTTCAGCAGCGCTACGCCGCCCAGGCCAAGGACTGTCTCCTGGCACAGGCGGTAGTAGGTATCGCCGCCGTAGAGGTGGTCGGTGAGGCGGCGGTCGTAGAGGTCGTTGCCATCAACGTCCGTGTCGAGCAGAAAGACTGGAATGACGTGGCCGGCTGTGCCCACGACATCGAAACGCCATGCGCAAACCGAGACTTCCCTGCCCTGCATGGCGACGTTGACCACCTGCTGGGCGCTCGGAAGCATGGTCTCGGGCGTCCACGGAACGTCGGACTCCGTCTGCTGGCCGACAGAGTCGAGGTGTTGGCGGAAGTATCCCCGGCGATGAACGAGGGAGACGGCCACCATAGGCGCGGCCGTATCTGCCGCCGAGCGCAACGTATCGCCTGCCAGAACGCCGAGGCCTCCCGAGTAAGTTGGGAGTGACGGCGAGAGCGCAATTTCCATCGAGAAATAGGCTATGCGGCGAGCGGCAAGATCCAGGCTGTCGACGTCGGTTACGGGAGAAGAGGAAGCTGGCAAGCTCATTCGGAATTTTGTCCTTTGGGAAAGCTGGTGGATACTCAACGTTCCAGACGTCCGGAGTTGAAGATTCGGGAACAACTCGCTATCCCCCGGGCAACTACAAGTCTACCAAAGCGTGAATTGGCCGGACCACCTTTGGCCTACTCTGAATAGACTTTAATGGGGATTGAGGACTGCCATGGTCGCGAGTTCGAGCCGCCGCCATATCTCATCATGCCAGCCAAGATGCTCGGGCTTCATCATGACGGAGCGCAGACAGGTAACTGTTTCATCCTGCATCGGCTTTTCGCCTTGCTCGGCATCCCAGGCAGAGGGCGGAAAGAATCTCGCCGGAAGCGTTGCGAGCGCGAGGTAGAGATCGTGGCGACGAGCCTCGTCGAAGATTTCCTGGGAACGCGCCGAAGAGTCCTCAACCGTACGCCCGCGGGGAGCCCAGTAAACGATATCGAGTGCCGGAGGAGTGAGGGGAACGACAAAGCGCGGATCCTCGGCGAGTCTTTGGTACATTTTGAGCGCTGCTTCGCGTCCGGCCTCCAATCCGCGGGCAAACTCGCCGCCGGCGTCGTATGGCAGCAATCGCTGCGTCGCCCACAGCGCCACGGCTGATGCTCCTGCGCGGGAGCACTCCAGCGAAATCTGGCCGAGATGGAGTTCCTTTGAGGTGAAGTAAGTGAATGGCGAGTCGTGCTTGTAGAAGCGTCCGATGGTTGGGTCGCGAAATAGAACGGCTCCGCAGCCGTAGGG
>JALYIG010000085.1 GCA_030775885.1 Acidobacteriota bacterium
TGCTGGGGCAGATGAAGGTAGCACGGCGAATGATACTGGCCGTGGCGAATGCTGTCCCGTCTCCATTGCGCACTGAGGCGAACGCGATGATGCCGCTGCAGGAGATGCCGGCCACGGGAGAGATGGCGGAGGTGCAGATGCCGATTGGCGCGGACGCGGCGGAGGCTAAGCCGTTCGCGTTCGATGTGGTTTCCATTCGGCCTGCCGTACCGCCCGCGAGCGACGGTCGGCCGAGGATCGGTTACAAGTTTACAGATGATGGGTTCGTGGCAAACTCGTCCTTGCTCATGACGCTGGTGTTTCAATACCTGCCAGAGCTACAAGGGGATTCGACCAGGATCGTCGGAGGACCCGACTGGGTGAGGACAATACCGTGGGAAATTCGCGCTAAGGTCGCCGACTCCGACATCGCGGAATGGAGCAAGCTCAGCGATGATCCAAGTCCGAAGGCAAAGCGACGCCAGCGCGCGACCGTGGATGCCATGCTGGCAGAGCGATTCAAGCTGAAGACCCACCTTGAATCGAGGGAGAGCGCCATCTACGCGCTGGTCGTTTCCAAGGGCGGCCCGAACCTGAAGCCCGCAAAGCCCGACGCGCGTGCTGGATTCACGAGCGGTCCTGGCCGCTTCTCCTCGCAGACGGTGACGTTGGGGCTTGTCGTGCAACTGCTCGGGCACGAGTTGGGCCGCCCCGTCATCGACAAAACGGGACTCACCGGCAACTACAACATCACGCTAAACTGGGCGCCTACTCAGGGTGGGGCGGGGGGCGAGGCGGCGCAGGCGGCTGATTCAGCGGCTCCTTCGCTGTTCACGGCGGTGCAGGAGCAGCTCGGTTTGAAACTGGAGGCTCAGAAGGGAGCAGTCGAGCATCTTGTGATCGACTCGGCGGAGAAGCCTAGCGTGGATGGGGCTGAGGTGCGGCCGGCATCGGCGATGCCGCCCGTAGCGCAGGATGCCGCGGAACAACATCAGACGAATGGATCCCCCCAGCCGCAGATGATGGCGAAGGATGCCGACCCCGATTGGGACGTAGTCACCGTCAAACCGAGTGCTCCTAGTGACAAGGGAGACTACATGGACATCCATGGCCGACATTGGACGTTTGAACGAGAAACAGTCGAAGAAATGCTGGGGATTGGCTATGGCGTTCAGAAGCGGCAATTAGTCGGAGAGCCGGACTGGGCAAGGACTGACCGGTGGGATGTTGATGGCTTATCGGATACGGATGGTGAACCTGATCTCAAGCAACTGCAAAGCATGATGCGGAAAGTATTGGGTGAGCGTTTCGGATTGAAACTGCACAACGAGCAGCGGCAGATGCCGGTCTTTGCACTTACGGTTGCGAAAGGGGGGCCGAAGCTTACCGAGAATACTACCGACCCAAACGGGACGATGGACCAGAATGGTGGCAGTGGAAATGGGTGGAAGTCAAGCCGGTTCAGTAACGCCACGATGCGGGACTTGGCGCTAATTTTGGATTTCCATGTCGACCGACCCGTGGTCGATCAGACGGGGTTGAAGGCGCGATACGATTTTCGATTGAAATGGCTCACCGACGACAGTCATGCTACCGATCCGGATGCGCCGCCGGGAATTTTCACCGCGATTCAGGAGCAACTTGGGCTGAAGCTGGAGCCCGTCAAAGCAGCCACAGATGTACTCGTTGTCGATCATGTCGACAGACCCTCCGCAAACTGACCAGGGTTTTGGGTACCGTTACAACAGATTCAAGAAACTTGCCGATCTAACAAACTGTTTTTTGTAGGGAATCTTTTCAATATCTGACGCCCCTTCAACTGCAAGACTGAACTCGGACGCGAGGTGCGGGATGCGTATGCATTGCTTCTACTGCAAATTATCGGTCGTTGCCGCTGTTGTTCTCTCCGCGCCGGCGGCTATCACCCAACCGACACCTAATGTGTCAATTGAAGTCTCGGTGGTTAGACCGCACCCCCCTGGCGTCATTCACAACAACTTCAGCTTCAATAAGAACCGCTTTGAGTTGGAGGATCAGCCATTAGCCAAGATGATTGCATTTGCTTACTCATTGAATGCGCGTCAGATAGTGGGAGCACCTGGCTGGGTCTCGGAAGACCACTGGGACATGAGCGGCAAAACAGATCTGACCGAGGACGCAACGCTCCCGCAGCAACAGGCGATCATCCGTCAGCTTCTGGTGGAGCGGTTCGGGTTGCAATTTCACAAGGAAAAGCGGGAGTTGCCGTCGTATGCGTTGCGGATACTCAAGGAGCAGCCGAAGCTGACCCTTGCGGCCGATCCTGCCGCGCAACCCGGAGAGTGGACTCAAGGTCATGACTGGGTGAGAACTGAAAATTATCGGAGCTGCTCGATGGGGGACTTCCTCATCATCAAGCAACTTCTCTTGGACCGACCTCTCGTTGACCAGACGGGGCTCGTGGAAAAGTACGATTTCAAGCTGACGTACTCATACGGCGACGCACCGAGTACAGATGCCGATGCGCCTCCCTCAATGTTTACAGCGATCAAAGAACAGCTAGCGTTGAAGTTCGAACCCGTCAAGGCGTCAGTGGACGTTATAGTGGTAGACCATATCGGAAGGCCTACACCAAATTAGAGTATTGGCGCGCCAGTAGCCCGTAATCGGACGGTGCCACCATTCATGTGTTCACCTGGGGCTCTCCTCATCGGTAGTCCGCCTCGAACATCGGCTCTTTCGTTTGAGGAAACGAACTTGCGTGCTTCCTGAGCAATTCATGCATGACGCGAAAGCTGATCCGAACTGCGAAGCTGACTTCCTTGTCCAGGGCAACATCCACATCTGAAGCAGAGGCATCGCCCGATGCGTTTGCCACCCACCTGGCGGTGCGGATCGCCACAATCAGAGCGGTGGCAATGATGATGGATGGGCCAAGCTTCGGCCAATCGGGTTTGCGCTCGTATCCTACGACCTTCATGGCTCGCGTATAGGCGAATATACGGCGAATATGCAAAAATAGGAAAAGGGGACGGCCGGAGGGGGCAAATGTGCGGACGGTATGTGCGGCGCAGAGATAAGCAGAGGATCGCGGAACATTTCCATGCGCACGGCGCAGGCGCCGAACTGCCGATGGCTGACGCCGACTACAACGTCGCGCCGACGACGCATCAGCCCATCATTTGCCAGAGTAGAGAGAATGGAGAGCGTGAGTTGATCCTCGCTCGATGGGGTCTTGTGCCGTTCTTCACGAAGGATTTGAAATCGGTAAAGGGGCTATCGACCATCAATGCGAGAGCTGAGACGATCCTGACTGCACCAACCTGGCGCGAACCCTTCAAGAAGCGGCGATGCCTGGTTCCGGCAAGTGCTTTCTACGAATGGCCGAAAGACGGCAAGGCACCAAAACAGCCATACGCATTCGAACTATCGAATGGAGACCTGTTCGCCTTTGCCGGCATATGGGACGCGTGGAAGGACGGGCAGGGCCATTGGCTCCAGTCGTTCGCCATCGTGACCACAGAGGCGAACGAACTGATGGCGCGGATTCATCCGCGCATGCCCGTCATGCTGCACGTGCGGGACTATGATCGCTGGCTCGATCGAGAGGAGACGGAACGGCTCCCGCTTGATCTTCTTCGGCCATTCGAATCGGATGCGATGGAGATGTACGAGGCCAATCCTAAAGTGAACAACGTGAGGAACAACGGACCGGAATTGCTGCGGCAAGCTGTGGCTGCGGCTGAATCTGGGTCTTTGCCTTTGTAGGCCGTCAAGCCCAGTTCTGTTCTTCAATGAGTGCATTGACGATTTTGCACTCGTTAGCTCTCCGGTGCGACCAATGATACGACGAGCTTAGGTGCTATCGTCTCCAAAGAGGACCTTTATGCACGCCGGCGTTGACTGGAAAGCCGCTCCTAAAACCGCTCAGTGGTGGGCCGTGGACGGTGACGGAACAGCCCATTGGTTCAAGTCGCCGAACGTCGCTCCGTTTACCGATTTCTGGTTTACGGATAGCGAACCGGCTCCCTCGTTTGGGTATGAGGGTGATTGGCGTGAGAGCCTGACCCGGAGAACCTAAGGCCGGGTGTACGATTTCCAATGCCGAATTACTGTATTTTCTGCGACAACAACTCGGGAAGCCGCGAGCATCTGTGGCCGCAGTGGATTCACGACCGGAAAGATTTTGGCCCCATCAAGATGAAACGCGGGAACCGGGAGATTGTCATCCCCGACCCTAAGATCACAGTCAAAGCCGTCTGCAAGAAGTGCAATAACGGCTGGATGAGCAACCTTGAAG
>JALYIG010000086.1 GCA_030775885.1 Acidobacteriota bacterium
GCGGGGGCAAAACTATGATCCAGCTTAAGCGCATTGGAGAACTGGATCGCGGCTTCTTTATACTTGCCGGCGGCCTCAAACTTCTTGCCGCTATCCAGAAACTTCTGCTTGCGCACATTTGGATCGCGACTGCAGCCAGCGGTAAAGAATAGTGCGAGCGATACTGCCAGCGTTGCGGTGAACCGGGCGGAATGGAAGGTTTGTAGTCTGAACATGGGGAGATTCCTCATCATATGGTTGTTTCTTGTGATTCGAGCTTTGATTTCGATCCAAGGGCATGACTGCCATTCCGACTACTGTGTCCGAAAATGTAAAGTTAGTTTGGGACATAGGCCGGCAGCAACGGCGAAATCTGCTTGGCAAACCCAATCACGCGATTGCGGGCGTCGGCCCGATCCTCGCCGGGGATTACGGTGGTCATGATGCGAACCAGAGCCTCATCCGTGCGGCTGTAGCGAATCGAGTCGGCGAGCGTATACAGCTTAGCCTTGTAATCGCTCGAAATGCTTTCCCCGTGGAGTTGATACCAGTACAGCGCCTCTTCGGTCACGCTTCCATTGGTAATCAAGTACTCGCCAACGCGATATTCTTTTCCGGCAGCGTCGGTGAACGCCGTCACGCCGGACTGTTGAAACGTCCAACCAGCGCCCGGTAGGCAGTTTTGCGGAGAATGAATGGACTGGCCGGACCGCTGAGTCGGGAAGTAGGCGATCCAGAGTCCGATCTCAGCACGATCCATGGGATTGACGGCCCCTGCACCGTGAGGCGCCATATAGATCCGGTTAAGAAAATCTCCCTTGCCCAATACCGCCAGGGTCTCTTCGTCCAGCGGGATGTCGGTCGCTGTGCGGTCGCCAATGGTGGAAGGAAGCTCGTTCAAAGGCCTGCTGGGTGGAGTGAGGTCCACGTCGCCTCGCACATGTAGCTCCAGTGCAGTCAGGAACATCAGGAAAACGACGATCCAAAGCTTTGGAGACTTCATGCCGCGCTCCCTTCTTTGCCTGCTATCCCAGACATTGCGAGGTGAACAAGGTAGAGGCAACTGAGGGACACCAGGAACATCAGCCAGCCGGAAAACTCGTGGAAAAATCCCATCGCCTTCTCCGGGTCCCAATACTGCACGCACAACCCAGTGCCAAAGATCCTCGCTACATTGGCTGTGACCGCGATGGGTAAAGCAGACAGAGCAAGCACCATGCGCCGCCAGGTGGCCCGCTCCAGAAAGTACCCGTAGATCACGGCAACGGTGAAGAGGCTCATCAGCGAGCGGATTCCGCTGCAGGCTTCTGCGACCTCCAAAGGCATCGCCGGCAGTTGGATGATGTTGCCATCGCGCAGCACCGGCACTCCAGTTAATTGGAGAAGGTCACTCGCAAAGCGAGACGCTAGTAACTGCAAGGGGAAGGTGATTTGGTTGAAGAGAATAGTTGGGAGTGGAATCGCAAGCAGGATCACAAAAAGCACAAATTTGGCTCTGCTCAACATGGGCTTGCCGAGCAGCGTCCACACTATTCCCGCTACCAAAATGACAAAGGAAGTGCGCTGGAAGAATAGGTCAGCACCGAGTCTGCCCAACAACAACGCGAAGAGTCCGAGCACCACCAGAATCGTCCCTGCCCAGCTTGGCGCGATTGGAGTCGTGAGGAACGCCCGCCGGTTATCCCAAAGTAAAAAGGCAGCGAAGAAAGGAATCAGGAATCCGTGCGAGAAGTCCGGCAGCTCATACCAGTCCGTGACAAGCTTTACGGCAACACCGTGGTAGAGCAGGATCAGCAGCGCAGTCAGCAGAAGGAGCGGGGCCCATGCGACCGACCACGGCGCAACCTCCGGCCGAAAGGAGTCACTGCTGTGACCTGCGGCTGCGGAGACCATTTCCGGAGCACCGTTTACGTTATCGGTGGGAGATGGGGTGAGAGGGGTCAAAGTAGTCTCATGCATGACAAGGGCTGCAACCTTTGAGCAATTCGTGAGTCACACGAATTATCGCATGTAGGACGCGCTCATTCACCGCCTTCTACAAGACTTTAGTGGATCACCCGGGCACACTTAAGTGGAATGACCACAATGACGTATATGGAATATGCTCTCCTACAGACGGGAATATCCGGTCTTCTTTTCTGCTCGATAGCGGCTCGCGTACGGAGCCTTATTGAGCAATACATCAGGTGTAAAATTACTTCACCGTCGGTCGACTTCGCAGTGATACTTCTGTGTAGAGACGGCATGCGAAGAAAGCCTAATACGCATTTTTCGCATCCAACTTCAGATCAGTTTGTTATTTAGATTCAGCTTGTTAATAGAGCAGAACTCACATGGACAACGTCTCGTTGGATGTGTTTTCTCTCTTCAAGAGTAGTAGCTGTATGTGATTGAAACAAGAAATCGGTAAGCATATGAATCTTCTCGGCTGCACGCTTCTCTCGATTTGCCTCTTCTCCGGTTTGCACGCGAGCTTGGCGCAGCAAGGCATCACAAAGCCTGTTCTGAGTGCCAAACCAACTGCTCCGGAGCCTCCGGCATCCGCCCTCGTGCAGTCGGCCGTGGGGCCGTTGACGACATCTCCCGACTACGTCATTGGCGCGGACGACTCGCTCAAGATTGACGTATGGCGCGAGGCACAGCTTTCCGGTGTCGTGCCGGTGCGGCCTGACGGCAAAATTACGCTTCCACTACTGCACGATGTGCAGGCAGCGGGGCTCACCCCCATGCAGTTGGAAGCTGACATCACCAGTCGACTGGCGGCGAAATTTGTTACAGACCCGGTGGTAAGTGTGACGGTGGAACAGTCGAACAGTAAGCGCGTTTTCATGGTGGGCGAAGTCGGACGTCCGGGTCCGATGGCGATTACCCCGGGAATGACGATCCTCCAGGCGATTGCCTCAGCCGGCCTTACTCCTTATGCCAATGCGAAGAAAATTTATATCCTGCGCGGAGATCCGGTAAAGCAGCAGAAGGTCTTTTTCGATTACAAGAAGGCCGTGAAGAAGGGGGACATGCAGGGCGTGACGCTGATTCCAGGCGACACTATTGTGGTCCCCCAATGATGAAGACTCCCCAATCCGACTTCCACCTGCTGTTGCGGGGGAAACATTTCCTTCTGCTGGCCCTCGTTCTTTGGGCCGGTCGAGTCGCAACCGCACAAGCTCTTCCCGCTGCGGAAGCGGCGCCGATCTCTACCGGCTTCGCATTGCCGACCAGTCTCGGCTCCTTACAGTACGCCATCACCGCGTCACAGAACCTGAATTGGGGATACTACTCAACCTCAGGAGCTTCGGCGTCGTCCAGCCTCTCAGGAGATCTCGCGTATCTCTCGAATAGCAAGCTGCACACGTTCAGCGCTGTTCTCGCAGGAGGGTACTCCTGGAGCGAGTCTAGCCAGAACTCCTACAGTTTTGCCAGCCTCGGCCTCTCTCAAGTTGCAAACTTCGGAAGATGGAATTTTGTTGTTTCGGACAGCATCAGTTATCTGCCTGGAACTCCGGTGCAGGGACTGTCCGGCGTGCCGGGTGTCGGTGATCTTGGAGTAACGACTGTACCAACCGGCGCCGATACGGTGCAAGGTGTGCTCACCAACTATTCGAACAGAATCACCAATTCGGCAGCAGGCACGCTTTCGCGTCAACTGACAGGCAAGAGTTCGATCAGCGCGTCCGGGGGCTATGGCATTTTTCGCTTCCTTGATAGTGCTACGACCTCTACTAATCGCAGCGGTGCAGGCCTCGACAGCGATTCGGTCAGCGGCGGCGCTGGTTTCAGCCATCAGTTCAATTCCCGCACTACGTACGGCTTTAACTATTCCTACGGCCGCTTCACCTATCCAAACGGAACCCTTGGGATTGTTGCGCCGAATTTCTCAAGTCAGACGGCAAGCGGCTTCATCACCCATC